>NZ_JBFROW010000082.1:39497-52868 GCF_041471665.1 Vibrio sp. 10N.261.51.F11
CGCATCTCGCATCTCGCATCCCGCACCTAATTTTTATTCGCTTGAACACGCATTCTGGTATATAAACATTTACCTAACCTTTAAATGTAAAGCGACCGAAATAAATGACCGCACCGACCACTATGACGTTCTTCGAACGTTTTGAAACTGACATCCTATCTGGCAAGAAGACGATTACTATTCGTGATGAATCTGAGCGAGACTACCAGCCAGGCAGTGTTGTGGAAGTATCGACGCTAGAGCAAGACCGTGTGTTCTGTAATCTTAAGATCATCAGCGTTGAGCCAATTTTGTTTGATGACTTAGGTGAGTTCCATGCTCAGCAAGAGAACATGACGCTGCAAGTACTGAAAGACGTGATTCAAGATATCTACCCGGGTATCTCTCAACTGTATGTGGTTTCTTACGAGCTTGTGTAGCCCGCTTTAAATAGAATTTGTTGATCAATACTGCGTCTAACGCAGAGCAATGATAAAGGGAAGCCACAATGAGTGAATTACAGAGCGAAACAGTTCAGCAAATTTTTCTTCAACTTTATTGTCGTGAGCAAAATGAGCAGCCGTTAATCTCTAGAACTGATCTCGACATTGCTCTTTATGATAGCGAAGGCTTTCTAGCGTGGCGTGACACAAGGCGTAACTTTACGGTCAGTGATATCGAGAATCGAGTTTGGGTGAAGAGCTGCCCCGGCGGTTACATCACTGAAGTGCACTTCAATGCTGACGGTTCTTTGATTGAATATCGTTTGTTCGACCGATTTGAAACAACAGGGTAGTGGCAACTAAAAGACGGTTTGTTACACGTCGAGATTCTGAAGGGTGAGAACTGCTACCAGTTTGCTGTTGTGGCTCGTGCTGACCTTAATATTCACTCTGCGGTTGAGTATAAGAGCGGAGAGCTGCATTCGTACTTGAAGCTTGTTCAAGTTGAAAGCTAAACGCTGGTTCGTTTAATTAGCATATAAAAAAGCCAACAGTGATGTTGGCTTTGTTGTCTTCAATCTGACTGAATACTTCTATTAAGCTTCGAAGTTCGCCAATCGAGTATAAAGCTCGCTGTCTTGATCTTGCTTTGCACAAATCGTCAGTAGGTCTTCAATAAAGTACTTCAATGCACGTGCTTCAATTCGGCGAATACCTTGTTGATGTTCTTCAGTTAGGTAGCCGTAGATAGTCGCAGCGCCAAAGTCACCAAAGATCATCTGACCTTGTTCGTTCACTAAAGTGTTGTGAGCGTATAGATCACCATGAGAGACTTTATTGGCATGAAGGTGTTCAAACACATCAATCATCTGCTCTGTAATGCTATTGATTTGAGCAATTGAAAGTTCGAAACCTTCTGGGAAAGTATCACGCGTGCAAGTCTCGAGTGTTGGTGGTAGCCCTAGGTTGTAGTAGCTGTTTGGAATGAGTTCCATCACCAAAGCTAGGTAATCTTGTTCCTCTACTTGGGCGATAGATTTTACCAAGTTGTTATGGTGTCCAGCCTGCAAGCACGCTTCCAGTTCATCATGTGGGTAGCCGTCACTGGTGACTTCGCCTTTAAACACTTTAACCGCCACTTCCTGTGGAAAATCGAAGTCGCTGTTTAGCCAGCTTGCATGCGAGATCACGCCAGATGCGCCTTGGCCAAGTACTTGATTCAGTGAATAGCTTTGAGAGCTAACCGCAGGCACGCTATCTAAGCTGCTAGGGTGTTTGCAAAACGGGTTACCCGCAAACGCTAACCAAGCCAGTTTTGGTAGCTTGATAAGGAACTCTGGGAATTCAGTCAACTGGTTTGCAGACAGGCGAACTAGCTCAAGGTTGGATAGGTTTTCCATGCTTTCTGGTAACACGCGAATCTTGTTACCCGCCAATGCCAGTTTCTGTAGTCGCGGTCTTTCACCTAGTGAGCTAGGCAGGGCCTCAATCTCATTGTCGGTCAGGATCAACCAGCGCAGTTGAGTAGGCAGAGATTGCTCGCTAACGGTTTTGATTTGATTGGTTTTGAAGCCAACCATTTCAAGCTTAGGAAGTGACCCCAGAACATCAGGCAGGTGCGTAAACAGGTTATTCGACGCGAAGATAATACGCAGGTTAGTTAGCTTTGATAACTCGGCTGGTAGGTCTGACAGCTGATTACCTGAAAGGTCTAGGATCTCAAGAGAATCTGCAAGCTCTATGATTTCTAGAGGAAACTCGGTGAGACTTTCCGACAGTTTTAAGCGCTTAATACCTTTAAGTTGCCCTGATTTTAATTGTTCTAGAGTATGCAAACCTTAGCCTTATGAATAGATGTTCGAGGCGCGTAGTTTACTTGTCTCAATCAAGAAAGGCGAGTATCCGGAAGAATACTCGCTTAACTAAACTAAGTGAACGAATTTACGAAGGTTAAAGCTGGATATGGTTTTGGCTAACGCCGACCTCCTCAACAAAATCGCTATCATGACTGACCAAGATGAATGCGCCTTGGTATTCACGCAGAGCCGAAGCCAATATTTGCTTCGAGTCGATGTCTAGGTGATTGTCTGGTTCATCTAGCAGCAGTAATGGCGAATCCTGTTTATGGCTGACGATCAACATCGCCAGTTTCATTTTCTCTCCACCGCTTAGGTGAGCTATTTTGCGGTAGACGGAGTCTCGTCTGAATCCAATACCAGCTAACAAGGTTCGTGCGTCACTTTCTGTCATGCTGCCGCTATGTGTCACCAGGCTATCGAACATTGTGTCGTTGGTGTCTAATAGTCCAAAGTGTTGATCCAAGTATACTGTGGACCCTAAGCGTTTAATGGAACCTGTATAGTTCGAGTGTTGCCCATGAATGGCCTTTAACAGCATCGACTTTCCGCAGCTGTTTGCACCAGTGAGATAACACCGTTCACCTTGCGACATAGAAAAGTTGATACGAGCGTCAGAACCAAAACTCAGATGGCAATCTTCAACGGTTAATAGCGAGTTCTTTTTCTTGCTATTACTCTGCTGTAGATACAAGGCCTGTGGTTTTAGTTGTTCCTTTTGTTCTTTAAGAGATTGAAGCTTATGTTGGTTTTGGTCCTTTAAGTTCTTTTGACTACTGGCTGATGCTCCTTGCGTTCGTCCTGCTTTATCTTTCATCGCATCCAATAATATCTTGGGTTGGCTACCGGACTTTCTGAGTCGATTACCTTGAGACTCACGTTGCTGTGCTTTTTCCTTATTAGCTTGAGCTTGGCGCTCCAGTCGTTTCTTTTCGGATTGGTGATGTGCAATCTGTTTATCTAGTGCATCGGCCTGATTCGACATTTGTTTGAAGTAGTCATCGTAGTTTCCTTTATAGAAACGTAACCCCAAACTGTTGAGATGGTAGATACCTTCCATTTGTCTCAATAAGCTTCGATCATGGCTGACGACAAGTACCTTACCTTCAAACAACTGGCATTGTTCTAGTAGCCAATTGCGTCCGTCGTTATCCAAATGGTTCGAAGGCTCATCGAGGATCAGTATGTCGTTATTTGATACGAATAGCTGATGAAGCTGTAACAGGGCGAGTTGCCCACCACTCAAAGAGCAACAAAGTGTGTTCAAATCACGAGTGATCTTTAATGTACCTAGCAACTGCTGGGTACGCGCCTCTAAATCCCAATCATCGCCAACGATATTGAAGTGCTGCAGTTCACAGCTACCTTGTTCTATGGCGCTTAACGCTTCTAACTTTTCGGTGAGTCCTAAGAAGTCAGCGATGGTGATGTTGGTATCCAGTAGCGTTGATGGTAACTGAGAGTAAAAGCCGATTGAACCTTGGCGCGAAACACTGCCCGTTGTGGGCTGTTTTTGTCCAACGAGCAACGAAAGTAACAATGACTTTCCAGCCCCATTTCTTCCGACTAGGCCTGTGAGGCGAGTGCTCAAATTAAAGGTGATGTTTTTGAATAACCACTCACCAGTATCGAGTTGGAATGAGAGATTATTGGCTAATATAGTCGGCATAGAAATACCTCCCTTTACGTGTAAACGAGTAAAAGGGGTGAGGCGCTTTTCTGTGCAAGCTCCTGCTGGATGCTAACAACAGATCGCCAAAGGCGTTACTTAGATAGATGACCAATGAAAGAGAGAAAGCGGTATTGAGATGGTTCCTGTCTTTGAGGTACTGATCTTAAAGATGTTTGTTTGTCAAAAAACGGATCTTTAAGAGCTTGATTTGTCGCGAAAATAGATGATGAAGTAACGCCCACTAACCCCGAGTGTCCAAATGATTTTTATAAAAATAAATCGGATGTCAGGATGTTAGTACTTCATTATGGCGTTATTCTCTTTTGAAATGATGGTGGGATGGTACTGAAAGAAAGTACTCTGAGTCAATATGTTGAGGTGATTAAATTGTGTTCAAATAATTAAAGCGTCTTTGTGGCGCTTTAGTGATCATTATTGGAAATCAGTTGAGTCTAGAACTTATATCTTTGGGTTTAGAGCTTAGAGCTTAGAGCTTAGAGCTTAGAGCTTAGAGCCTTGGGCTTAAAGCTAAAGCTACTTGGTTTGCCCACCAACGGCGCGCCAACACATATCAAAGCTATCGTTGATGTACTTCGATGTTTGCTCTGGTGGAGATTCGTTTTGCTCAATCAGCCAGTTTGCACAAATCAGAAAGTGGCTATGGATAAAGTGCCTTACAAAGTTAATGTCTAATGCCATCAATTCACCGTCCTCTTGTCCTTTCAAAATGATCTCATCGAGTGACGCGAACATCTGTGAGACGATCACTTCTCGAGTTTGAGTTGTTGGGTCGAAATGAACATTGGTGAAGAACTTCATCGCAACCGGATTTTCTAGTGCCCATTCAATCCCAGTGATCCACATGAACTTAAAGGTTTGGTAGCGATCTTCTACAGCCACATCAGTGTGCGGTTGAAGGGTCGAGAATAGCTCTAGCTTCAGCTCGCGAAACAGTTCATCAATCAATAGAGATTTATTCTCGAAGTGGTGGAACAACGTCGCTTTTGCCACGCCGGCTGTTTTCGCTATTTGTCCGGTAGATGTGCCCTCTAGCCCTTGTTGAGAGAAGAGCAGGAGTGCAGCATCTAGGATTTTTTGTCTTTTGGTGATCATCTATTGAGTACTTTGAACATCAGTTTCTTGATTGGGTTGTTGTAAGGAGGATGCATTAACTTGGTGAAGTTGATTTTTCCTCTACTTAGAACGGTTTTGGCATGGCTAAGGGTCTTGAAGCCCTCAATGCCGTGATAGTGTCCCATGCCTGAAGGGCCGATGCCACCGAATGGTGCGTCTTCTGCAGCCACATGCACCAAAGAATCATTAATACACACGCCGCCAGAGTGCGTGTCTGATAAAAGCTTGTCTTGGGTTTCTTTATTATGGCTCATTAGGTACAGAGCCAGTGGGCGTTCTCTCTCTGTGATGTAATTGATTGCTTCTTCGATGGAATCATAAGGCACGATAGGCAAAACAGGACCAAACAGCTCTTCTTGCATCGCGAGCATCTCATCGTTCACTTCGGTGAGAAGGTGCGGCGTCATTCTGTGGTTTACATCGTCTTGTGCTTGTTCGGTTACCGTGTGAATAACCGCGCCTTTGGCTTGTGCGTCTTCAATGACACCTTTCAAGCGATTGTATTGGCGCATGTTGATCACTGAGGTTAAGTCTTTGCTCTCAATACCGGCTTTATAAAGCTTCTTGAAATAACGCTTATAGGCTGTGATGAACTCGTCTGATTTTTCTCGCGGCAATAAGATGTAATCAGGCGCTACACATATCTGGCCAGCGTTTAGACTCTTGGCAAACAAGATACGTTCAACAGCGTCAGCCACATCAAAGTCAGGGGCAATGATGGTTGGAGATTTGCCGCCTAATTCCAAGGTAACTGGTGTTAAGTTGTTAGCCGCTGCTCTCATAACGTGTTTACCCACAGCGGTTGAGCCTGTGAAAAGGATATGGTCAAACGGCAGTTGGCTAAATTTAGCGCAAACGTCAGCTTCGCCTTCGATAATCGCAACCTGATCTTCACTAAAGCCTTCGGCCAACATCGCTTTTAAAACTCGGTTGGTCGCTGGAGTAAACTCCGACATCTTGAGCATCGCCGTGTTGCCCGCTGCTAACGCTGTGATCAGAGGGCCTAAAGAGAGCATGACTGGGAAGTTCCAAGGCACGATGATACCAACCACACCTACTGGCTGATAATGCACAGTAATCTTGGCTGGTGTTAGCATCAAGCCGGCTTTTCGACGTGAAGGCTTCAACCACTTCTTCAGGTTTTTATCACTGTAATTGATCTGGTGTAGGGAAGGGGTGATGTCAGCAATTAAGCTGTCGTGCTCTGCTCGATGGCCATAATCTTCTGATACCGCTTCAATTAACTGCTCTTGGTAGCGCATTAATAGTTTTTTCAAGACTGAGAGATCATTTCGTCTCTGATCAAGTGTTGGATTAACGTTGTTACGGTAGTGATCTTGTTGTCGGTTGAATATTTGATCCATGTCGTTGGTGCTCGACGTGTTTGGTTCAAGGTCTAGATTATGGCTCATAGCATCCCCTAAATTCGAAGGCTGACCGATTGGTTGGTCAGTTAAAATTACAAGAAGATTGAACCGAATACAAGATATGCGCGAGAAAAGTTCAAAAATTGAGCGGTTACAACATTGAAGTGAGCGAGTTCTAGTAGGAAGAATGAAGTGTTTATCGGCATCGAATCGCGGGACACAAGCTGTGTTGGTGATAGCGAGAGTTCAGATTGTGAAGTGCTTATACTTGTCACAACTCTGACTTAACCTCACTCAATTTACTAAAAATCTTTTGGTTTCTGCACATTTTTTCTCCCTAATTTAATGTGAGAAATTGCTTTATATTTAATGCGCTTCAGCCTGTTTTTTACCCTAAAACCTTGTAATTCCTTACCTGTCATTTTAAGTCGATCTGTCGATAAAAAAACGTAATCGTCACCACAAATATCAATGGTTGGACTCGCTCTTAATAATATCGGTTAATGCAGCCAACAAATCGTTTTTGAACGCTTTTTGTTGGGTTATACCTCGCTATTCCAAAGAGGTATCTTCTGTCGATGGCCCTATAGTGTGAGGTCTCTAAAATTGGAAAATTCGGTTAATTTGGAACGCATCCGTGCTGAGTATAATGTAAAGCACTGGAGCCAAGGTTTTTATGGAATTGATGATAACGGTGAGGTGTATGTTTCACCGAGCGAGACGGATCATCAAGTCCCACTAAGTAAGATCGTAAAACAGTTAGAGCAAAGAAATATTGGTTTACCTGCTCTTGTGCGTTTTCCTCAAATAGTGCATCAACGTGTGCACAATATCTGTAACGCATTTAACCAAGCGATCGACGAATATCAGTACGACAATCGTTACCTACTTGTTTATCCGATTAAAGTTAACCAACAAAAAGAAGTGGTTGATGAGATCTTAGCGAGCCAAGCTCAATTAGAGCAAAAGCAGCTAGGACTAGAGGCGGGCAGCAAACCTGAACTATTAGCGGTACTGGCGTTGGCTCAAAAAGCGAGCTCTGTGATCGTGTGTAACGGTTACAAAGACAGAGAATACATCCGCCTTGCACTGATTGGCGAAAAGCTAGGCCACAAAGTCTTTATCGTTCTAGAGAAGTTGTCTGAGCTTGATCTTGTTCTTTCTGAAGCGAAAGCACTTGGCGTAAAACCTCGTTTGGGTTTACGTATTCGTCTTGCTTCTCAAGGTGCAGGTAAATGGCAAGCAAGTGGTGGTGAGAAGTCGAAATTCGGTTTGTCTGCATCACAAGTGCTTACTGTTATCGAACGCTTGAAAGCCGAAGACCAGCTGGATGTACTTGAACTCGTGCACTTCCACCTAGGTTCACAAATGGCAAACATTCGTGACGTGCGAAATGGCGTGAGTGAAGCGGCTCGTTTCTACTGTGAACTGCGTGATATTGGCGCTCAACTGAAGTTCTTAGATGTTGGTGGTGGCTTGGCAGTCGATTACGACGGCACGCGTAGCCAATCTTCAAACTCAATGAATTACGGCTTGCTTGAGTACGCTCGTAACATCGTGATGACAGTAGGGGATATTTGTAAACTCTACAATCAGCCACAACCTGTGATTATTTCGGAGTCTGGTCGCTCACTGACTGCGCACCATGCTGTGTTGATCACCAACGTGATTGGTACTGAAAGCTACTCACCGGAAGATATGGCTGCGCCAGAAGCAGACGCACCACTGTTGCTAAACAACATGTGGAAGAACTTCTTGGAGTTAGATGCAGGTAATGATGACCGCGCGCTGATTGAGATCTACAACGACACGCAAAGTGATATCGCAGAAGCACACAACCAATTTGCGACAGGCATGCTGAACCTTCAGCACCGTGCTTGGGCAGAACAGATGTCTTTGCGTATTAACTACGAGCTTAGCACTCGCATGAGCACAAAGAACCGTTACCACCGTCCAATTTTGGATGAGTTGAGCGAGCGTTTAGCGGACAAGTTCTTCGTGAACTTTTCACTATTCCAGTCATTGCCAGATGCTTGGGGTATTGATCAGGTGTTCCCTGTATTGCCACTGAGCGGTTTAGATAATGCGGATGAGCGTCGTGCTGTGGTGTTGGACATCACTTGTGACTCTGACGGTACGATTGACCAGTATGTTGATGGTCAAGGCATTGAAACAACATTGCCAGTGCCAGCGTGGAACCCAGATGAACCATACCTAATGGGCTTCTTCCTAGTAGGCGCGTACCAAGAGATCTTGGGCGATATGCATAACCTATTTGGTGATACGCACAGTGTTGTGGTGAATGTTGATGAAAGCGGAGAAGCGAACATTGACTACATCAACGAAGGCGACACAGTAGAAGACATGATGCGTTACGTTCATATCGATATGGACCTAATTCGTCAGAAGTACAAAGAATTGGTCACTGCGAAAGTACCAGCGCAAGAGCAGCAAAGCGTACTTGAAGAGTTAGAGCAAGGCTTGATGGGTTACACCTATCTTGAGGATTTTTAATGAACGATCTATTTACCAAACCAGATTACTCGCTGTACTCCAATGCGATGACGTTTATGCGTCGTCCATTGGTGCAAAATCCAATCGACAACGATGCTGATGTGGTTGTGTTGGGTGCGCCGCTAGATATGGCGACGTCCGGTCGTCCGGGTGCTCGTATGGGCCCTGATGCGATTCGTCGTGCTTCTGTGAACTTGGCGTGGGAAGGCAAAAAATTCCCGTGGGACTTCAATGTATTTGAACATACCTCGGTAATTGATGCTGGCGACCTTGTGTTTGACTGTGGTGATGCAGAAGACCTAACTCAGCGTTTAGAAGCGGCGGCTGATGCGATTTTAAATAGCGGTAAAACATTGCTTGGATTAGGTGGCGACCACTTCATTACACTGCCTCTACTACGAGCGTATGGTAAGAAGTACGGTGAGATGGCGTTGATCCACTTCGATGCTCATACTGACACGTACAACCAAGGCAGCCGCTACGATCACGGCACAATGTTCTACCATGCACCAAACGAAGGCCTTATCTCGCCAGAACACTCGGTGCAGATCGGCATTCGTACCGAGTATAAGCAAGAAGGTCACGGCTTCAACGTCATTAACGCGATGCAAGCGAACGACATGAGTGTGGACGATATCATTGCTCAAGTGAAAGGTATTGTTGGTGATAAGCCAGTTTACCTAACGTTTGATATCGATTGTCTGGATCCTGCTTTTGCTCCGGGTACCGGCACACCAGTATGTGGTGGTTTGAACTCAGATAAAGTGCTCAAAATCATCCGTGGCTTACAGGGTATCAACATGGTTGGTATGGACGTTGTAGAAGTGTCTCCTGCCTATGACCAAAGCGAAATTACGGCATTGGCTGGTGCGACGATTGCTCTCGAGCTGCTTTACGTCTGGACTGCAAATCGCCTTGCTAAATAGTTGTGTGTCATTGCTAACAGCATAACGCTATATACTGATTTTAAAGCCCACTAAGGTTCAACTTAGTGGGCTTTTTTTGGATACCTCGAAATATCCATTTGCAACTTCTACTCATTGTCCCTGCATACCCATTCAATACTCTAATTGTTGTATATGTAATTGACGCCATATACGGTGTTTGAACAGTTTCTCATCAGCTTTATGCTGCACCTTGTCTCAAATATGGGATTTAGTTCTTCTTTGGGGTTTAGGTATATATCGACCCTATCAATCGCCCATAAATCCTAATGATTTATCAACTTTATTACTGTATATATTTATAAAAATTTGAGGTGTAATTAAGATGTGCGTTTTATTGCATATTAATCAACACCCTATAAACTTTTGCTTAGTCCATGAACAAACTAAAGTGAATGCCTAGATTTGTGAAAAGAAGTCACTTCGCACAGACATGACATTTCGGATAATGAAGACTAGGCTTAAGGTTAAGTAAACTATAAAAAAAACAGGCGAAACAGAACTGACTCATCACATACATCAGTCTATGTAATTGATTGTTAATGCAGAGAATAAGTTCTGAATATAATTTAAGCCTGAAACCGTTATTACTATCATTTTCACGATGTTGGGCAATACAGCATTTTGTGACCTCGGGGGATATATGGGTATTGAAGTTTCGCGCCAAGCTGCAGTTGTAGAGGTAGTGAGTGGAGAAGTCATTGCAGTTAAGTCTGACGGAAGCGCACGGAAAATTTCAGCTGGAGATATTATTCGTGAAAACGAGATTGTTATCACTGCCAACCAAGCAGAGCTTGTATTAGGTACCCCAAACGGTGTCACTGAGGTGGCAAGCAATTGCGTTGGCTGTGTTGATCAAGATTTAGCGTGGGCTGATGCTCCGATCGCTGGAGAAGTTAATTTTGATTTACAGCAAGCCGATGCGGGAGATTTTGATGATGAATTTGCTGCTATCCAAGAAGCCATTTTAGGTGGTGCCGATCCGACTCAAATCTTAGAGGCAACAGCGGCTGGTGGCGGACTAGGCTCTGCAAATGCCGGCTTTGTGACGATTGACTATAACTACACTGAAACTCATCCATCGACTTTCTTTGAGACCGCTGGTCTAGCAGAACAAACTGTTGATGAAGACAGAGAAGAATTCAGATCTATCACTCGTTCATCAGGTGGTCAATCAATCAGTGAAACACTGACTGAAGGCTCCATATCTGGCAATACTTATCCCCAATCTATAACAACCACAGAAACGATTATTGCTGGTAGTTTAGCTCTCGCTCCTGACTCTTTCGTACCAGAAACGCTATCCCTCGCTTCACTGCTTAGTGAATTAAACAGCGACATTACTTCAAGTGGCCAGCCCGTCACCTTCACGTATGACGCGGCGACTCATTCTATCATTGGTGTTCAAGGTACCGACGAAGTATTACGTATCGACATTGATGCCGTCAGTGTTGGCAATAACATTGAGCTTTCTCTAACCACAACGATTTCTCAACCGATTGATCATGTACCGTCTGTTGGCGGTGGTCAGGTTTCTTATACAGGCGATCAAATTAACATCACTTTTGATATTCAAGGTGAAGACTCCGCCGGAAACCCATTAGCAACACCAATCAATGCGCAAGTCGCCGTGGTTGATGGGATAGATCCGTCAGCTGAAAGTGTCAATATCACTAACGTTGAAACTAGCAGCGCGGCAATCGAAGGAACGTTCTCCAATATTGGTAGTGATAATCTTCAATCAGTCGTATTTGATGCAAGTGCACTCGACCAGTTTGATGGGTTGCTCAGTGACAATCAAAACACGCTTGCGAGACTGTCTGACGATGGAACAACGATTACTCTGTCCATCCAAGGTCGAGGTGAGGTTGTTCTCACTATCTCTCTAGATACCGATGGCACCTATAAATTCGAGCAGTCTAATCCGATAGAACAAGTGGGTACCGATTCACTGACGTTCGCTTTGCCAATCACGATTACCGATTTTGACCAAGATGTTGTAACCAATACGATCAACATTGCCATTACTGATGGCGATAGCCCTGTTATCACTAATGTTGACAGTATTGATGTTGATGAAGCGGGTATTGTTGGCGGCTCACAAGAGGGCACGGCGCCAGTGTCTGGCACTGGCAGTATCACCGCGGACATTTTTGAAAGTGACATCATTGACCATTATGAACTTGAACCTGCAGAATTTAATACTGGTGGCAGCTTGGTTTCAAATGGCGAGGCTGTGCTACTTGAGTTGATTGATGAAACCAACGGTGTAAGAACTTACGAAGGTTATGTTGAGGTCAATGGTTCGAGAATTACGGTCTTTGACGTTAAAATTGATAGCCCTTCATTGGGGAGCTACGAATTTAATCTGTATGAAGACCTTTCACATCAAGGCGCTGAAGATACGCTGCTAACTTTTGCATTGCCAATTTATGCTGTTGATGCCGATGGCGACCGTTCTGCACTGTCTGGAGGCTCTAGTACACCAGAAGCCGCTGAGATCCTCGTTAATGTTAAAGACGATGTACCAGTGATGACAGCACCTACAGGGGAAACAGTTGTCGATGAGGATGACCTCACTGGTATTGGTTCCGATCAATCTGAAGACACCATTATTAATGGATTATTCACGGTTTATGAAGGCGCCGATGGTGTTGCGAAGTATGAACTGGTTGATGAAGATTTGGTTCTGACTGGCTTAACCTCCGATGGAGAAAGTCTAGAGTGGCAAGCTGTTTCACAAAACGGCACAACATTTACTTATGTTGCTCAAACTGCAACGAGTAATGAAGCGGTGTTCGAGATTATTTTCGATACCTCGGATAACAGCTATCAATTCGAACTGTTTAAACCAATTAAACACCCTGATGGCTCGGGTGAAAACACGATTGACCTTAACTTCTCTGTTGTGGCTGAAGATTCCGACCAAGATAAATCGAATGCGGTCGATCTGCAGATCACGGTGACGGATGATGTGCCAACCATCACTGACACGACGGTTGCGAGTACGTTTGTCGTTGATGAAGATGATTTAGGCTCTGTTGTCGTTCAAGCGACAGGCTCGTTTGTTACCACAGAAGGTGCAGACCAAGCTGAGGTTTACGAACTACGCAATATCTCATCGCTGGAAGCGACGCTATCGTCGGCCAATGAAGGTATTGAGATCACTGAGATCACAGGTGCTGCTAACACGACGACCTACCAAGGTGCAACTGACGCGAGCGGAACGCCAATCTTCACATTAGTGCTGACTGATGATGGTGCTTACACGTTTACCTTGCTTGGTCCTCTCAATCACGCTACGACACCGAGCAACCTCGATACATTAACAATACCGTTTGATGTTGTTGCTGTTGATCGTGATGGCGATGATTCTAACCAATATGTATTGCCAATCGAGGTGCTCGATGCTGCGCCAGTAATGACGGCGCCGACTGGTGAAATGGTTGTCGATGAAGACGA
>NZ_JBFROW010000082.1:53694-54055 GCF_041471665.1 Vibrio sp. 10N.261.51.F11
GTTGTGAAGTATGAACTGGTCGATGAAGATTTGGTTCTGACTGGCTTAACCTCTGATGGAGAAAGTTTAGAGTGGCAAGCTGTGTCACAAAGCGGCACAACCTTCACTCATGTTGCTCAAACAGCAACGAGTAATGAAGCGGTGTTCGAGATTATTTTCGATACCTCGGATAACAGCTATCAATTCGAATTGTTTAAACCACTTAAGCACCCTGATGGCTCTGATGAAAACACGATTGACCTTAACTTCTCTGTTGTGGCAGAAGATTTCGACCAAGATAAATCGAATGCGATCGATCTGAAAATCACGGTGACGGATGATGTGCCAACCATCACTGATACGACGGTTGCGAGTACGTTTG
>NZ_JBFROW010000083.1:0-1744 GCF_041471665.1 Vibrio sp. 10N.261.51.F11
TGTGATCACCAAACGATTCTGTCGTACCTTAACTACCAAACGACTTTGTCGTTAGCCTAATTACCGAGGGAAATTGACGGTCCTACTTTTTACGTAATCCTTTGACTATCACTGTGAATTAGTCAAAGGGTGTATAGGATGATCGTTATGGATGCTAAATCCCAGCTTACCGTGGATGTCATTGCTAAAGTGGCACTTAACAAAATCTCTATTCTCAATGCCTCGAAACTGCTCAATAAATCCCCCCGAACCATTGAACGTTACCTCAGGCGATACCGTACCGATGGTATTCGTTTCGTTGTTCATGGCAACACAGGAAGAGCACCCGCTAATAAAATCCCCGTGACCTTAAAGAAGCAAGTTCAAGATCTGATAAAAGCCAAGTATTACGACTTTAACATGCTTCATTTGGCAGACATGCTGGAAGTGTTTGAAGGCATCAAAGTAAAGCGAGAGACACTTCGTACCTGGGCGCACGAAATCCATCATGTAAAACGAGCTAAACATCGCCGCTCCAAAGTAAGAAGACGACGAGAGCGCATGGAGGCAGAAGGCTTAATGTTGCAAATGGACGGCAGCCCCCACCTTTGGTTCGGGGACAAAAAGTCCTGCCTTATCGCTATGATTGATGACGCAACCAGTGACGTTCATGCAGAGTTCTTTCCTTCAGAAACTACGGAAGGCTGCCTTAAAGTAATGAAGGCTTATATCGAAAAAAAGGGGCTTTTTAAGACGCTTTATGTCGATAGAGCGGGTATCTTTGGTGGACCAAAACGCTGCCACTTCTCTCAGATGCAACGAGCCTGCGAAGAGCTTGGTATAGAAATTATTTTTGCCAACTCCCCCCAAGGAAAAGGTCGTATCGAACGTGCCTTCGATACGTTCCAAGATCGTCTCGTCCCTGAGTTAAGACTGGCGGGGATCACCGATATGAATAGCGCAAATGACTACCTGCAAAACACTTTCATCCCTGACTATTGGGCGACAACCCTCACCGTCAACGCTAAGCAGGTGCGCTCGGAATATAAGCCCGTTCCGAAACACCTAAACCTCGATGCGATATGTATCCAAAAAGAATATCGAAAAATCCGTCGGGACCATACCTTCAGTTATGGTAACGCAATGTATCAAATTACCTCTCCGTTAAGGCACTCTATCGTGAGTCAACAAGTTGAGCTACGTAAGCAACTTGATGGTAACTTCGCCGCTTACTTTGCTGACCGAGAGCTGTCCATTAAAGAGCTTGTTGAGCCTAGCTCTAGGAAAGAATACGGGGAAGAAGTTCAGAAAAAGCTCGATGCTATTGAACTTGCCAAGGAGTTAGGCAATGTGAGAGAAGCTGCTCGGCAGAGCGGTTGCTCTGTCAAAAGCATTCACAACAACCGTCAACTTCTCGAAGCACATGGTCCATTAGCTTTGAAACGTATGTATGGCCAATCAAGGCACAGTAACCGCATCGATGAGAAGACTCGAAATGTCGTCATCTCATTAACGCTCAAATTACCTCATCTAACATCGATCAGGATCAGTGGTGAGATGAGAAAGCGATTTAACATCTCAATTAGTCACTCAACAGTAAGGAACATCTGGCTTGAAGAAAAGCTGAATACAAGAGAGTTACGGGAAGCTCGTGCCGAGGCATCAATTATCGAATAAGAGCAGAACTGTCATGGTTGACTACTATTAATAAGACTGTGACAGAGTCCTTCGGTAATTAGACCGTCAACCTCCCTCGGTAATCACA
>NZ_JBFROW010000084.1:0-6662 GCF_041471665.1 Vibrio sp. 10N.261.51.F11
CATCAATTCAACAACACGAAATTCAGGTGCATCAAGGGGTTGCATAGAAAGGAAAGTACGCCCCTGCTTCGTTACTGTAATGTTCCCTGGTCGTGTGCCATCAAGCTTGGCAACCACTTCGATATCAGCCGCTTGCGCTGTGTTAACTATCATCGCAGTCGCAAGTGTTAGTAAGATTTTGATATTTTTCATGTCGAGCCTCATTGGTGTTCTTTGATGCCCTAACCGTTTTAGTCAGGGCATAGTGCTATAACAAGCTTGTTTTATGTTGTCGTTACGCGATCTTAGTCATTTCGTTGACTGTGAAGCTTGCGACAGAGCCTTCCGTTGCTGTCATGTAGTCCGCAAGGTGCTGGTTGCCCATATGAGCCTGCCAAAGTTCACGTGATACCCAGTTTTCATAAAAAGTAAAATGCGCTGGGTTGTCGTTGTCTTGATGAAGGTCATAGTTGATGCAACCTTCTTCAGCACGAGTTATCTCGATAAGTTTTAGTAGCTCAGCTTTCACAAGTTCAATTTTGTCGTCATTGGCTTTGATGTTTGCAACAATCGTTAATGTAGTCATAGGAGTTTCCTTCGTTCTGAGTTAGTGCCGTGCTTAGCGCACTGCGTTGTTGGTATGGAGGTATAATAGTGCGAACATTGCCAATGAAAAACAGCCTATCAATTGAATAATTACCAATTAAAATTTGATAATAATCTTTTAATATTTCATGTGGTGCGATATAAAGGGATAGTCATTTTCAGATTTTGTTAACACACTGATTAAAAGGTAACGGTTATGCTCTTAGAGGATTTTCAGGTCATTTTAAAAGTCGCAGAGTTTCGCAGCATCACTGCTGCTGCGACAAATCTGGATATGCGCACGGCAACGGCAAGTGCGGCGGTGAAACGTGTTGAGGCATCATTAGGGGCTGAATTATTTGTACGAACGACTCGTCATTTACGCTTATCTTCTGCCGGCGAGCGTTATTTGCCTCAGTGTGAAGAGGCGTTGCAGATGCTTGAAAAAGCCAAAATGAACATGCGTGAAGAGCTAGGGATTATTGATGGAGAGATCCGCATCGCCCTTTCGTCTGATTTGGGCCGAAATGTGGTCACACCTTGGCTTGATGAATTTTTGTTGGACTACCCAGACGTTTCACTTCGCTCCAGTATCAGTGACAGCAACATCGATTTTTATCGAGATTCTGTTGATATGGCGCTGCGCTATGGCTCACCAACCGATGCGAGTATGTACGGTTTTAAAATTTGTGATGTGCCAAGGCTGTTGTGCGCCAGCCCGGAGTATTTAGCAAAATACGGTACTCCATCCGAGCCAGATGATCTGCTTGAACATAATGCCCTGTTTTACCAGTTACATGATATTTTGCAAAATGAGTGGTTGTTTAATGATGGAAAAGAGGACATTAAGGTAAAACTGAAAGGTAACAGAGCATCTAATGATGGCGATCTTGTTCGGCGCTGGTGTGTGGCGGGGAAAGGGGTAGCAATCAAGTCTTGCCTCGATATGGCCGATGACTTGCTAACAGGGAAAGTAGTCAATGTAATGGCAGACTATAAACCGACTTCCACTGAGCTTTGGTTAATATGCCCAAGCCGACAATCTATTACCCCAACCGTCCGCCTAATAAGGGATATGCTTAGAGAAAAGACCGAACAGATTCTAATCCAAATGAAGGACAAAGGGATTCTATTGGGTTAACTGTTGAGGTTGTGAGGGCGTGGAAATTGCCAGCCCTCAGTAAAGCGGTGATGGTCTTAACTACTGATGGTTGTCCAACCACTCACGAGTCACATCATCAACCGCTAATCCCGCACGGCAAACCTTGTAATCCAATTCTGCGATGATTTCATTTGAAAAGCGCAATTGATCTAGCTGTGCCAACTGTGCTGGGGTAAATACGATTGATCTTTCTTGTCGAAGTAATAATATGGCGATCAACGCTACCCAATAATCCTTTGGGCTCTTTTAATTCACGGATAGTAAATAGGTGGTGCAAGAACTGTGGTTTCCACAATGGCACAATAACCCACTCATTATTTTCAACCGCACGTTCGTAGGCACCAAAGCAATCCTCTTCTGAACCAGAGTGAAAATGATAACCCACATCGCTTAATCCATATTGGTCCATCATTTCAATAGAGAATCGGGTAATGCCAGCACCTGGGTTAATACCTTGAATGTGTTTGTTGGTGCGCTTAACGACTTCTGGTTTTAATAGGTCACTGATTTGTGAAACAACCTCCTCAGGTACATAATCGGGCACCCCCCCATAGAGCGTACGGTTTATAGTGCAAACCTAACTCTAACAAAGGCTCTACCGTTTCAACATCGGATTTATAGATACCGTGGCTTGAAGGTAACCAGGCAGAAGAGAGCATGTCGATACGGCCCACTTTTAGATTTTGGAAATTTTCTTGATGTGGTGCGTAGACACGTTCCACCTGAAAACCCATATCAGTTAAGACATGGCTAACTATCGATGCAGTGCGTACGTAGGGTCAAGTCCTGTCTTTTGCCTTTTTGATGAAATGGTCTAGTTTTTAACTAGGCCATTTTTGTATAGGAAGACAATGAGTAGACCACTGAGAATAGAGTATGCGGGTGCGCTCTATCATGTAACGTCGCGCGGTAATGCTCGACAGCCGATTTATCTGGAAGAGCAAGATTTTGAATTGTTTATCGAAGTGTTGTCAGGCACCAGTGAGCGATTCAATTGGGTCGTGCATAGCTACTGTTTAATGACCAATCATTACCATCTACTCGTCGAAACTCCTGATGGGAACTTAAGTAAGGGAATGCGTCAGCTTAATGGTGTGTATACCCAAAAGTTCAATAGAAAACATAACCGAGTCGGTCATCTATACCAAGGTCGCTTTAAAGCCATTTTAGTCGACAAAGACGCTTATCTATTGGAAGTGGGACGTTACATTTTACTTAACCCCGTTCGTGCAAATATAGTGGATACACCGAACGAATATGAGTGGAGCAGTTGGCCTTTTGTTACTGGTTTAAAAGAGTCACCAGACTGGCTAGCGGTTGATCAAACCTTGTTTCAATTTGGCCGCCAGAGAAATAAGGCTGTTGAGAAATACAAGCAATTCGTTTTCGAGGGGGTTGGTAAGCCACTATGGACAGGATTAAAGCAGCAGGTGTACCTAGGCAGTGATGAGTTTGTGAACAGTCATCTTCCTAATTTGAATTTAGCAGAGGGAGATATCAAAGAGGTTCCGGCAAAACAGCGACGTGCTAAACCTCTTTCGCTAAAGGAGTACCAAGACTCAGCGCCTAGTAGAAATGATGCCATTATTGCTG
Source organism: Vibrio sp. 10N.261.51.F11 (assembly GCF_041471665.1). Classification (NCBI taxonomy): domain Bacteria; kingdom Pseudomonadati; phylum Pseudomonadota; class Gammaproteobacteria; order Vibrionales; family Vibrionaceae; genus Vibrio; species Vibrio sp. 10N.261.51.F11. The sequence goes on from NZ_JBFROW010000084.1 coordinate 3,320, forward strand.
CATTTAATAGCGGTGGCTATACGCAAAAGCAAATAGGGAATCACTTCGACTTACATTATTCACGAGTCAGCCGTATAGTGGCAAAAGGCAAGACCTGCCCCCCCCGTTGTTAGGTATGCCCGTAAGAAATGAAGTGGCTTAATTGCTCGCAGCCCTTGGGGTTACTACGCTCTTAGGGAGGAATTGTTCAACAACGCCACCTGTAAATCTCAAAAATCCTACATATTTTTCTTTAAAATTCCGCTTCCGTTTATTTTGTGACTGAATGGGCGCGTTAGCTAATATTTTTTGTCATCTACTGTGTTTCTGGCTCAGCGATTGGGTTGGCTGGGTTAAAATTTATTGGTAAAAGATCGGATGTCCTATTTCACTTCCATTTTTATTCTTTTTTTTCATTACTTTAAGGGGATTTAGGCTTATGAGGCGATTTTGATAGTATAAAATAATTTACTTAGCGTGCTAACCAAGTATAATAGTTAGCACGCTAGGTAAATGGGAACCATGATGCAAAAAGAATTCGACCATATGAAAGAGCTATCACTGGCAGAACAATTGGGGCGTCTGCATCGCTTATGGCGCACCGCTGTTGACATTGAACTTGCCCCTTTAGAGTTAACTTACCCACGCTGGACAGCCTTATGGAAACTGTGGCGATTAGGCGACAACCTCAGTCAAAAAGTATTAGCCAATGCCTTAGAAATTGAACTGGCCTCTTTAATGCGCACCTTAGCCCAATTAGAACAGCAAGGGCTCATTGAACGCCACTGTTGCCCCCATGATAAACGCGCCAGACTTGTCAATTTGACTCCTGCTGGACTCGATTTAATAACGAAAGTTGAAGTAACAATTATCAATATCCGTAGCCAATTGCTCTTAGGCATAAACGCTGAAGAACTTACTGAGTTTGAAAGAGTAATTAATCTGATTGGTAATAATGCGTTAACCAAATTAGCTAAAATGACAGACAAGTAAGTGAATACAAATATGACACCAGATCAACAATTTTCGCGGCTAACAAAAATTGCCTTAGCAGGCTTTATGCTGGTATTTGGTTACTTTATGTTTGCTGATGCGACTATGCCATTAACGCCGCAGGCTATGGCAACTCGGGTTGTGACTAAGGTTACCCCACAAGTTAATGGCCGCATTAAAACTATTGCTGTCACTAATAACCAAGTTGTTAGCAAGGGTGAATTACTGTTTGAAGTAGATCCTAGACCGTATAAGTTAGCGGTAGATGAAGCGCAGTTGGCTTTAGAGCAAGTCCAGCAAGATAACGCTGAGCTAGATGCCTCTTTGTTAGCGGCGCAAGCTGATGTCAATGCCAGCCAAACCACATCACAACAAAAACGCAGCGAAGCAAAGCGTCTTGATGCACTGTACAAAACTAATGGCGTATCCCAACAGCAACGCGATCAAGCTGACAGCGATGCCGCTGCGGCTGAAGCAAATTTGCTGGCAACCCAAGCCCGTTTAAAGCAATTAGAAGTGAGCCGCGGTGTTTACGGTAACAATAACTTAAAAGTACGTCAGGCCGAAAATCGCTTAGCCCAAGCCAAATTAAACCTGTCTTATACCCAAGTTCATGCGGATCAAGACGGCACAGTTACTAACTTGCAAATCATGGTCGGCGGCTTTGCGGCCATTGGCCAGCCACTGCTGGCTCTTGTTTCTGATGATGTGGATATTATTGCTGATTTTAGAGAAAAGGCATTACGAGATGTCTCAATTTCATCTAAAGCCCTTGTTGCGTTTGACGGTGAACCAGGCCGTTTATATCGCGCCCACGTCAGCAGTATTGATGCTGGGGTTAGCGCCGGACAGTTCGATGCCAATGGCAGTTTAGCGACTCCGCAACAATCTGATCGCTGGGTCCGTGACGCCCAAAGAATGAGATTGCATTTACAATTAGATAATGACGAAGTCATGAGAACATTGCCAACGGGGGCACGGGCGACGGTGCAGATAATGCCAGAAAATAGTTTGCTGAACTTATTAGCTCATGGGCAGATTAAAGCCATCAGTATGCTGCACTATATCTATTAACATCATACATTTGATAGATGCGCTATTTTAAATATATTACAGCGACACAAGGCAACAATCATGTTACTAAGATTTAATCCCATGACAGCCAATGATTTACGTCAATGTCTACGTATTGCCACTGCTGGCACGATTGGCTTTACTGTGTGCAAACTGTTCGGCTTTAGTAACGGGGTGTTTTATACTGTTACCCCTATGGTATTGCTAGGGCTAGCACCTGTGTTCACCGCCCATGTCGCGCGGCAGGTGTTGGCGTCTTCTGTCACAGCTGGATTAGTGGTAGGCGTTATCGGTGGTTTATTTGGTGGCCATCCAGTCTTAATGACCCTGATTATTTTTGGGGTGTTTGTTGGCTTTTTTACCGCCATGACCCGCGGCAGTTTTTTTCTTTATGGTGCCAATAGTTTACTTAATCTGAGCATCATGCTTAATTTTGCCAGTTACCCTGATACTGATCTAAACGGTCTCATCGGCGCTAATCTCGGCGCCACAATACTGGCAATCATTATCGCCTATATCATGGTCTCGTTAATCCCTGATGTTGAACCCAGAAAATTGCAAAAACCACCAGCAAAATCAGTAAATCGAATGCGACATGAAGTATTACTGGGGGCAACTATCGCCACAGCATCTTTTGTCGTGTTCCAGATTTTTAATCTGCAAGACTCTATGTCGGCGCAAGCTGCCACAATTTTATTACTTTATCCGATGCATTTTACTGGGGTATTAAATTATGCCCTTAAACGTGCGATAGGTACCTTTCTTGGAGTGACATTCGGTGTGTTAGCCCAGTTGTTTCTTTATGATTGGTCAGGGCTGTTGATCTTAGTCGTGCCGGTTTTATGGTTTGGGTTAATGCTATTTAGCCAAGTACACGTCAAAGAAAACGTCGGCGCTGGGGTTGGCTTTGGAGCGATGACCACGCTAGGGATTTTATTTGGCCAATACCTCACCCCAGGTAGCGATCTGATATATAGTGCACTTTACCGTATTAGCAGTATTTTGGTTGCCATCGTAGCGACTTTATTACTGTGTTACATCATGCACACTTTACTTAACCGATTTGCTGCAACGCGCTTAAGTTATCAGTAATGCTGATAATGATTAATCGAGCATGGAAAAAAACTGCTTGTGACTCAGCATTAGAAACAATAGGGTCATGTCTTGTCTTTTGTCTCTCATAACAATCACCTGATTCCAGTACGGGATCAGGTACTAGTATTTCAATAAAGCAATTGGAGACACCGTTGAAACTTTTTCCTCTTTGCCATACCTGTAGGGCTCTTCTCCGCTTAGA
>NZ_JBFROW010000085.1:0-6999 GCF_041471665.1 Vibrio sp. 10N.261.51.F11
AACCTCCCTCGGTAATCACACTTAGAAAAGTCTGGGCATAAACAAGCCAACACTAACCTCACTAGTTTGGAGCTAAAAAGTGAATTGCAGCAGTCAATGTAGGGAGCGATGAGTGCTCGGCATTCGCGTGCTTTGCGATGGTCTATCCAACATATAAGATCAAAAAAGCGAGCACTAAGCTCGCTTTTAACTATCTGTTTTTGAAAAAATCACAGCAGTTCAACCGACTGCTGGGCGATCACGAATTCTTCGTTAGTTGGCAAGGTATTAGTACAGCACACATATTACAGCTTCCTCGAACAAACTTTTGAACATTTATGAGTCAGTGATTCTGCTAAATTAGCATTTAAAGGATTAACTCAGGTATTGCAAATCTCTAGCTACGTGGCCAAGTTCACTTAGCTACTACAGGAGCCGTTCAAGTCTTAAAAAACATCATCCCAATACGGTAAATCACCATAATAGTTACTGAGAAACTCGATAAAAACACTCAACTTAGTCGCAATCAGCTTACGGTGCGGATACACCGCATATAGCGCCATGGGTTCTGGCTCAAACTCTTTTAGAATAACGTTAAGTTGGCCCTTCTTTACTGCGTCAGACACGATAAAGGTGGGTTGAAAAACATAGCCCTCTCCCGCTATAGCGGACTCAACGAGGATATCGCCGTTGTTGCAGGAAATACCGGAACTCTCCTCTTTTGACGAGCGCTTCAGCGCATTCATAAGTGGGGACTCGGATTGACTGTAATCCATGTAGCTGTAGCTTAGCAGATGCTCTGGAATAAGCTGTTCCGGATGCTCTGGCGTTCCATGCCGTTCAAGATAGTCTGGGGAAGCACACATAACCAACCGAACCGGAGCAACACGCTTTGCAATTAAGGATGAGCTTTTTAATTGCCCGATCCGTAACGCTAAATCAAAGCCCTCCTCAACCACATCGACTTTCCGATCGTTGAGTTGCAAATCGATACCCACAGCCGGATTGAGCTGCTTAAAATCCCGAATAAGTGAAGCGAGATGCTTGGTAGCAAAAGTCACCGGAGCACTGATACGCAGTAAACCTTGCGCCTCATTCTTTAACTGCCCCATGCTCCCTTCCATGTCTTGAATACTTTCCAAAATGTGCTGAACGTGTTGCACACATCGCTCGCCCGCTTCTGTAAGGTGTACTTTTCTCGTCGTGCGGTTCAGCAGGCGTACCCCGAGTTGTTCCTCCAAATGAGATACGTACTTACTGACCAACTGATTTGACGTTCCCAGTTTCTCTGCTGCCTTGGTAAAACTGCCTTCTCTAGAGACCGTGAGAAACGCCTTCATGGTGTCAATCCTATCCATTAAACAAATCCTTTTAATAAGTCAATTACCAACAATACATTGGAAATCATTCAATGATAATGCCATTTATCATCTAAAGGAGAAGGATTAATCTTATTCCCAAGTTAAGACTTACTTGAATAAATCAACTCTGAGGGAAATACCATGAACAAGCACATTTTTAACAAAGTAATTCAATCCAATGCTGGCTTTGCGGCACTAGTACTGAGAGTTCCGGTAGGAATCATTTTGGCTGCACATGGTGCGCAAAAGCTGTTTGGCTGGTTTGGTGGCTATGGACTTGAAGGCACTGGCCAATGGATGGCAAGCATTGGGCTAGCACCCGGTTACCTAATGGCATTGATGGCTGGCAGTGCAGAATTCTTCGGAGGTTTAGCCTTGATATTTGGCCTTTTGACTCGCCCAGCAGCACTGGTCAATGCATTTGCCATGTTAGTGGCAATCTTCAGCGTTCACATCAGCCATGGCTTATTTATCAGCAATAACGGTTACGAGTTTGCTTTGGCGTTATTCGCTGCCACTTTAGCGCTAGCCATTCAAGGTGGCGGAAAGTTTGCCATTGATAACCGCTTACTTGGTGCAACCAAAACCGCTTAATAAAAGCTATTGGACTCGAAACAAATTAGACAAACAACAGACGCCCATGGCGTACGCTCGCAAGGGGCTCTTCGAAATAAGGAAAGATTATGTTGGTAAATGGTAAGTGGGAACGCAAGTGGGATCCCGTTCAAGAGAAAGACAGTGAAGGCCGCTTCATCCGCCAAAGCAGCGCATTCACAAATCGCATTGACGATGCACAGTCAGCAGTCGATAAAGGTTTGCGACTCTATGCTGCTTACATTTGTCCTTGGGCAACACGCACATTAATTGCTCGCTCGTTGTTTAACTTAGAAGATGTAATTGACGTAAAAATCTTAGACCCAGTACTAACAGATTTCGGTTGGCAATTTGGGGGTGAATCTGATTCAACGGTAGGCTCTACAGAGAGTGGCATTGAGGGAGTGGAATACGCTCACCATCTTTATACGATGACTGATGACCAATACACTGGTCGAGCGACTGTGCCTGTACTTTGGGATTGTGGTGATAACAAAATCATCAACAACGAGTCTGCTGATATTCTTCATATTTTGAACGAAGACTTAAGACCGATTCATAATTCAAACATCAATTTGTACCCGACTGAGTTGCAATCACAAATTGAAGAGTTTAATGCCAGTATCTACGACAGCTTAAACAATGGCGTGTATCGCGCAGGATTCGCTTCAAGCCAGAAAGCTTACGACGAAGCCATGGTTGATATTTTCGCTCGCTTAGAAGAACTGGAAACACATTTTGCGAATAACGATTTTGCCGTTGGCAACCAACTAACCGAAAGCGACATTCGGTTATTCGTTACCTTGATCCGATTTGATGTGGCCTACCATGGCCTATTTAAAACTAACATCAAAGCCATCTCTGACTACCCTGCGTTGTCAGCGTATTTGGACCGCTTATTACAAATCGAAGCCTTTGCGAAAAACACTCGTGTCGATCATATTAAAGCGGGCTATTACTCGGTAACTGCGCTAAATCCATCTGGCATAATTCCTCAGGGGCCGTACTTGGATTGGTTTAAATATTTACCGGAGGGAGTATGAAACTAGCACCTCTGATGTTCGTTGGTCACGGTTCTCCGATGTTTGCGTTAGGCGCAAGCATCGAGGCTCAACAACAGGCGACCGATAATTTAACCCATCAAGTAGCTAAATTTGATGATGTGGAAGCTATATTAGTGATATCACCACATTGGGTTGCCCGCGGTAATGTCGTTATCACCAACGACCAACCAGAAACCATTCACGACTTTGGTGGCTTTCCACCTGAATTGTACGAGTTGAACTATCCTGCTGTGGGCTCACACATTGTTGGTAATAAAGTCATCGACTTATTAACCAACAATGGTTTCGAAACTAAGGCGGACAATTACCGAGGCTGGGATCACGGTGTTTGGGTACCGCTGTATCACCTGCGCCCAAATGCAGACAAGCCAATAGTGCAATTGTCGCTGAATGTTGATCTGTCACCAGATGAACTAGAAAAGCTCGGTAATACCTTGAAACAATTGCGTAAGCAGAATATTGCGGTTATCTGCTCAGGTAGCCTGACGCACAATTTATATGACATTCGAATGAGTCACGAGCGCGTCGCAGATTATGCAAACAAATTCCAAAATTGGGCACGGAAAATCGCTCTTGAAGGCAATTTAGCGGAGGCAAAACAGCCTCACGTTAAGTCTGTTCACTATGCGAAGTCACATCCTACCTCTGAGCATTATTTGCCGTTAGTTATTGCTATGGGAGCAAAAGATGACGCTGATAATCTTACGGTGTTGGAAAGTCCAATCTTGCATCACTCCATTTCAATGGAGAGTTATGTTTGGTCTCAGTGAGCAATAACATTACTTTAGTTTAGAAGAACAGCATCAACCAAGATAAGTATAAACTGCAAGGCTAAGAATGGGGCAGGAATGAGTTGAACCAGGAAGAATTCCTTCCTAGTTGCCAGTAGGCAAAGTGCAATCCGTCAGTTTAGTACCAAATGTCTAGCTCCGTGATCACACGAGTCAAACCTCAGGTCTATGAAGCCTCTGGACAATTCAGAGTTACGAACCATCAGACACGCTGAACTTTCACATAACTTCTAGTATCGCAACTCTACGGGCAGCAATTATGCAGCAGTCCAAATTAACTCATTCATTACATGTTGATATTACGAAAACTTTAGAAGTAACTAACCGATTAGGTAGGATACATTATTGCTTGGTTTCATTACCAACATAGCTTCATGAATCAATATTTCGCATATGATCATGCTTAATTGATAAATCTTCTTGCAAAAAGTCCAACAAGTGTCGATGTAGTTTGGGTTGATATTGCCTTGAAGGATACAGAGCCCATATGCCAATTGGATTGACTTCAAAGTCTTTCAACAAGATAGTCAAAGTCCCTGCTTGTATGTCGATTGCAATAAAAGGCAGAGGTAAACACGCTATACCTTTGCCATTAATCGCTGCATTAAGAAGTATGGAACTATCATTTACAGAGTAGTTACTTGTGACCGTTGCATTAATAGGCTGAGCAGATTTAGAACCGGCTTTAGAAACAAACAGCCAATCATTGCCTATTCGTTTGTGGATCAAGCAATTGTGATCGAGTAAATCTTCGGGAGATAAAGGAGACCCATGTTCTGCTAGATACTGAGGGGAAGCGCAAACCACCGATGGACAATCAGCCAATTTCTTTCCAATTAAAGATTCGGGCAGGTCATTACTCAACTCGATTGCCATATCAACCCCATGTTTTATCAAATCCAGTGACTGATTCGACAGCGTGAGATCGACTTCTATGTCAGGGTACTTAAGCATGAATTGTTCAATAGCTTGGGCAAGATAACCCTGACCAAACGAAATGCTAGTAACCAGTGAAATTCTTCCTTTAGGTTGAGAGTGCTGCTCTTGGGCTAAGCTATATAGTTGGGCATTCTGCTCTAAAATATTCTGGCAGAAAGGCAATAAATCACGACCGGCGTTAGTGATACCTAAGCTTCTTGTTGAGCGATATAGTAAACATACACCTAAAGACTTTTCCAACGCGGTTATATGCCTAGTCGCCATGGATCGTGACATTCCTAAAGCCTCAGATGCTGCCGTCAGGCTTCCTAGATCGACAGTAGAAACGAAAACTTCCATTGAAACAATTCTATCCATACACCCTCAATAGTTCGATTTATGCAACAATCTATTGACGTATAGCATATATATCAACTTCAAACTAGGTTTTATACTGACCTTCTATTCCAATACCGAGCCGAATGAAATGAAAAAAACAATGGTACTAGTCGCATGCCTCAGTGCAGGTTTAATTCAAAGTAATACACTATTTGCCCACACTCAAAATGCTGAAAACTCAACGGTAGCAATCATTAAGTCTGGTAAACTTATGGGAAACAACCATGATGGCGTAGCCACATTTTATGACGTCCCATATGCGAAAAACCCTTTTACGGCAGATCGCCGATTTCGAGCACCGCAAGCATACGAAACTTGGAGCGGAGTATTAGATGCAACAAAAGCAGGTCAACCTGTCCCACAGCCTAGCCGAGATAAAAACACCACCTTGGTGGGGGCTCCCGATGATCTAACTCTGAACATTTGGACACCTATGAACGCCGTAGCTACCAACAACAAGGCATCAAATAAAAAACTGCCAGTCATGGTGTGGATCCCTGGCGGCGCATTCATCCGAGAAGATGCGGCAGAGTTAGCCTACGACGGAACAAGCTTTGCTCAGAATGACGTGATTGTTGTAACGATCAATTATCGTGTAGGCGTTGATGGTTTTATGCACCTTGAGGGCGCACCGGATAATCGCGGCATTCTTGATCAGATCATGGCTCTTGAGTGGGTACAAAATAACATCGAAGATTTTGGTGGAGACCCTAGCCAAGTTACTGTTGCAGGTCAATCTGCTGGGGCAGAAAGTGTTGCCATTTTATTGGGTACCGAAAAAGCAGAAGGCCTATTCCAGAAAGCTATTATGCAAAGTCCTCCAATGGCATTTTTAACTCAGAAAGAAGCTCAGCAAATCACACAAAGCTAGACCAAAAAACTGAATATTCCAGCCACCGTTACAGGCTTATCGACCATTCCATTTCCTGAATTAGTTAAGAACGTTATTGATATGGGTTATACGATACAAGATCGCAACAAATGGGGAATGATATCATGGGGAGGCACCGCATTTTTGCCCGTTGTTGATGGCGATATCATTGTCGAGTCTCCAATGAAAGATCTCACTAAAGCTTCTCCTTCTATTCCGGTCATCGTTGGTAGCACCGATCAAGAGTCACGACTGTACCTTGTACCAAGTGATGCCGTAAACAATACGACCGAAAAAACGAAGTCGCTACTATTGTCTGACTTGTCACTGGAAGGCCGCCCTGCTGATGTGTATTCAACAAAAGACAATGGAAAAACTATTGGAGACACTTTTGCCGACATCCAATCTGATTTTACGTTTAAAATGCCAGCACTTCACATTGCTCAACAGTTAACTAAAAACGACAACAAAGTTTGGCATTATAACTTTTCTTGGATGTCACCTGCATTTGATGGTCATTTAGGAGCCGCACACTTTGTTGACGTGCCTTTTGTATTTAATACCACTGACAATGAACAAGCAAAAAGATTTGTCGGCTCACAACCTCCGATTGAACTTATTAACACCATGCATAGCCAATGGCTTACATTCATCAAGACAAGCAAAGCTGATTGGTCTCCATACAACTTAGCGGAACGACCAACAATGCAATTTGATGTTAAATCGAAACAGGTCAATGACCCTAATAGCTCAGTTCGAAAATTGTGGGAAGATTTTGAGTTCTAAGTAAAACGATTCAAATATTGGACGGTGGCTGCTGACATAATTCAGATTAGAAAAACTAGGTTATCACGTGGCTTGGTTTATTCTGTTGATAGATTTAACTAAAAGATAACGGGGCACTTTCGAGTTAGAAAGTGCCACGGGTAAAAATTCAATCCGAGAAGCTTTTGGACAGAAATCATTTAGACTATTTACTTAAATCGGGAGTCACCGGATTAATTCAGGTATCTAAAACTCCA
>NZ_JBFROW010000086.1:0-23874 GCF_041471665.1 Vibrio sp. 10N.261.51.F11
TATTTATATTATTGGAATAACAAAAAAGGTCAAATTTTATTCAGATAATTGAAGAATAATGATTTGATATGTACACTCTTAGGCATAGACATATCGCAAGGATGAATCACTGTATGCAAACAGAAACACCGCAAGTTCAAGGGGATACACCGACCCTCCGACTTTTTGCACTATTAGAGGTGATAGCGCAAAAAGACGAGTTTATTTCTCTGCAAGGTTTAGTCGAAGAGACCGGATTGCCAAAACCCACGCTGCACCGAATGCTTCAACAGTTAGAAGCGGCGGGCATCATTCAAAGAGATGGCGACGAAAAGCACTACAGCTCAGGTATTCGACTCAGAAAACTTGCCGAAAACCTACTTTTGAATAGCACCATGCACAGCGCGCGACGCACTATCCTTGAGAACCTGAGAGCAGAAGTCGGTGAGAGTTGTAACCTGACCGCTCTTTCAAGTGGCGAAATCATCTATCTCGATCGTGCCGAAACTGAAGCCCCCCTTCGCTTTCACCTGCACCCCGGCTCTCGCGTTCCCGTGCACTGCTCGGCTACCGGCAAACTGTTTTTAGCACACATGTCTAAGTCGCAGCGCAGACGATTAATTGAAAATGTGCCGCTGACTCAATACACCGTAAACACGATTACCGACTATTCGACTCTAGAGAAAGACATCAAAGAAGCGAAAATCCAAGGTTTTGCTATTGATGACGAAGAGTTTTTACCAGGCTTAGTCTGTATCGCTGTGCTGATACCCTCACCAACAGGTCAATCAAACCTAGGCCTAGCGATACAAGCACCTGTGATTCGAGTGAAACCAGATGAAGCAATAAAATTCTTGCCCGCACTTCAAAAAGCAGCAAAAGCGCTAGCGAAGATCGAAGCTGATAATTGGAGTCAGCAGTAAGCACTTTCTTAGAGAATTTCGAAGTCCATGACTTAGCTGATCATGGATTTCGAAAGCCCTACTTTGATAGACATGATTTGGTAAACAATGCTTGCGTAAACAAGGGCTTCAAAACTATCGAATTAACGACCACAATCTGCGACCAATCAACATTTGGTCGAAGTGATCTGAACACTCGCCAACACGCACATCAGCAACACGTCTAAAGTAATCACGACAAAGGAATCACGATGCTAAACATTGATAACCAGCACTTACTCTCTTTTATGGTGACAGAAGCGAACAACGCAGTTGCAGTCACAAACCCAGCAACGGGTGAACTCATCGGGCACGCACCGGTATCATCAGAAAAAGAGTTAGCGAGCGCGATTGAACGAGCTCATGTAGCGCAAAAAGAGTGGGCAAAAATTCCTGCTAAATCTCGTGCTGCACTACTTCATCGCTGGCACCAGTTGATCCTCGAAAACAAGAATGACCTTGCTCGAATCATGACAATGGAACAGGGCAAGCCGTTAGCCGAGGCGACAGGTGAAGTCGTGTATGGCGCGAGCTTCATTGAATGGTTTGCAGAAGAAGCGAAGCGCACTTATGGTGATTCCATTCCTAGCACAGTCGCTGGCAAACGCTTGGTGACCATCAAGCAGCCTATTGGTGTCGCATGTGCGATTACGCCATGGAACTTCCCGATTGCAATGATCACTCGTAAAGCGGCTCCTGCCTTAGCAGCGGGTTGTAGCTTTGTCGTGAAACCTTCAGATGAGACACCGCTTTCTGCGTTTGCTGTGGTTGAACTGGCTTATCAAGCGGGTATCCCTAAAGATCTACTTCAAGTGGTGCTTGGTGAAAGCCCTGAACAAGTGGGCAACCTATTCACTTCGCATCCGCTGATCAAAAAAATCTCTTTCACTGGGTCGACCCGTGTGGGCAGTATTTTGATGGCTCAAGCAGCAAAAGGCATCAAACGCACCTCAATGGAACTTGGCGGTAACGCACCATTTATTGTGTTTGACGATGCCGACATCGATGCAGCCGTTCAAGGGGCAATGGCGTCGAAGTTCCGTAATGCAGGTCAAACATGTGTCTGTGCAAACCGATTCTACGTTCACAGTAAAGTGTACGATGAGTTTGTGGCTAAATTCGATCAAGCGGTTCAGCAGCTTAAGATTGGTAACGGCTTAGATGAAGGTGTCACGATTGGCCCTGTTGTCAGCCTGAACGCAAAGAACAACATCCAAGCTTTGGTAAACCGAGCGATTGAACAAGGTGCCACGCCTGTCACGCCAACTCAGGAACTTAATGGGCTTTTCATTCAACCTGTTGTTCTTAAAGATGTAAAACACAGCATGGACATCGTTCAACAAGAGATCTTTGGCCCAGTCGCGCCCGTGATGAAATTCGACACGGACGAAGAGCTTATCGAGATGGCCAACGATACGATTTATGGTTTGGCGTCTTACTTCTACAGTCAGAACATCCACCGAGTGTGGAACATTGCAGAAGCGCTTGAGTACGGTATGGTCGGCATTAATGATGGTCTAATCTCAACCGAAGTCGCGCCTTTCGGTGGTGTGAAACAATCAGGTATTGGCCGTGAAGGTGCGAAAGAAGGCATCGATGAGTACATGGACATTAAGTATCTTTGCTTTGGCGGAAAATAAGGTTGGTAGTAACTAAGTTCTGGCAGTGATTAGGGCTCGGAAATAATTAAGTCTTAGTGAGCACAAACCTGCCCCATTCTCCCCCCTTCCCACCACAAAAATGAATCAAAAAAAAGCCGCGCTATAAAAGCGCGGCACCTTGGGCTCGGTTAAAGGGGGTTTCTTTTTTTAGTATTTTACATTCTCTATTTTTGTTATTCGGTTGCTTCGCTATTCCTGTGCTTTCAGTTTTAGACGCATCGCGTGCAGTACTGGCTCGGTGTAACCGCTCGGCTGAGCACAGCCTTCGAATACCAACTGACACGCCGCTGAAAATGCAATGCTGTTTTCAAAGTCAGGCGCCATGTTACGGTAGCTCTGGTCGCCAGCGTTTTGCTCATCCACCACTGCGGCCATGCGCTTCATGGTTTTCATTACCTGAGCTTCCTCGCAAATGCCGTGACGTAACCAGTTTGCAATGTGCTGGCTTGAAATACGCAGCGTCGCTCGGTCTTCCATCAAGCCGACATCGTTAATATCAGGTACCTTCGAACAACCAACGCCTTGATCAATCCAACGAACCACGTACCCCAGAATACCTTGTGTGTTGTTATCCAGTTCACTTTGAATATCTTGCGCAGTCAGCTTTTGGTTGCCCAGTAGCGGGATAGTAAGAATATCATCAACATTGGCTCTCACTCGCTCACGAAGCTCTTTCTGACGGCTTAGTACACTCACCTTGTGATAGTGCAGCGCGTGCAAAGTCGCGGCGGTTGGAGAAGGAACCCAAGCAGTATTAGCACCCGCTTGTGGATGTCCGATTTTCGCATCCATCATCTTCGCCATGTTGTCTGGCTCTGGCCACATACCTTTACCAATCTGGGCTTTACCTTGCAGGCCACAAGCTAAGCCAAGATCAACGTTTTGATCTTCGTATGCGCCAATCCAAGTCATGGTTTTCAGCTGTGTTTTAGGAGCAAAAGGCCCCGCTTCCATACTGGTGTGAATCTCATCACCCGTTCGGTCTAAGAAACCTGTGTTGATAAACACAACACGATCTTTAGCTGCACGAATACATTCTTTAAGGTTAACCGAAGTACGACGCTCTTCGTCCATGATGCCGACTTTTATCGTGAATCGATCTAGCCCTAATGCATCTTCAATACGGCCAAACAATTCATTAGTAAAGGCGACTTCTTCAGGGCCATGCATCTTAGGTTTTACGATGTTGATACTGTTCGCAGTCGAGTTTTGGTACGCGCTGTTGCCTTTTAAATCATGCATCGCAATTAACGAAGTGATCATGCCATCCATAATGCCTTCAGGCACTTCATTACCTTCGGCATCAATAATCGCAGGGTTAGTCATCAAGTGGCCGACATTACGGATGAACAACATGCTGCGGCCTTTTAGTGAAATCTCACCACCCGTCACGCTGGTGTATTGGCGATCGGGATTAAGGTTACGAACAATAGTTTTGCCGTTTTTCTCTAGTGATTCTTGCAGATCACCTTTCATCAAGCCTAACCAGTTACGGTAAGCCAATGCTTTGTCTTCACCATCAACTGCAGCAACCGAGTCTTCGCAATCCATAATGGTTGTTAGGGCAGCTTCGACCAACACATCTTTAATACCCGCCACATCAACGCTACCAATCGGTGCGCTTGGGTCAATTTGAATTTCGATGTGCAGATTATTGTGTTTAAGAAGAATGCACGAAGGGGAACTTGCGTCACCTTGATAGCCAATGAACTGGTCGCTATCAATGAGAGTGACTTCTTCGCCGTTATCGAGTGTCGCTATGAGCTTATTGCCGATGCTAGCGTTACTGATGCTGTATTTGGTCACGTCTTTATGAGAGACACCGTTTAATGGCGCTGCATCATCAAGGAACTCACGAGCATAAGTCACTACTTTAGCGCCACGAGCAGGGTTAAAGCTTCCGCCCTTTTCCGCGCCATCACTTTCACTGATCACGTCCGTTCCGTAGAGCGCATCATATAGACTGCCCCAACGCGCATTGGCTGCGTTAAGTGCAAAGCGTGCGTTCATGATTGGCACCACAAGCTGCGGCCCTGCTTGTGTTGCGATCTCAGGTTCTACGCTGGCTGTCGTCACTTGAAAGTCATCGCCTTCAGGAACCAAATAACCGATCTGCTGTAAGAACTGTTTGTACTCTACAGGATCTAGCGTTTGCCCGGCACGCTCTTGGTGCCAAACGTCAATTTGATGTTGAAGATCTTCACGCTTGATAAGCAATGCGCGATTTTTTGGCGCCAAATCTTCAAGAATGGTTGCAAATGATTGCCAAAAGTCTTCAGCGACAATGCCTGTTCCAGGAATCACCTGCTCATTAATTAATTGGTAGAGGGTGCTATCAATGTTCAAGCTTCCCTGTTGAATACGACTGCTCATAAAATCTCTCTCAAACTAATTGATGGCTACTCAATAAATTTTCGTGACTAGCTCAAATTTACTTTACTGATTTAAACTTACTTAACGGACATGAATTTAGCTAATTTATGCCGGTTATATTGGATATTCATATAAAAAATACCCTACAAACTATGTTATTCCGTCACTCCACTCTCGATTTCGTTAGCGACACTTTTAATCAAACGACGCATCCACTGATGGTCTGGATTGGTTTGTAACAATGGACTCCACGCCATCTTCACCTCAAAGGGTTCAATCGCAAATGGCGCAGGCTTGATCAACAATCTAGGATTATTGCGCTGCAGTTGAGCTGCTTTGGTAGGAATAGTCAGGATAAGGTTCTTCTGCTGAGCGAAGAGAATCGCCGACAAATAGTGTCGAGTAAACACCGTGATGTTACGGGTTTTACCGATGCGCATTAATGCCTCATCTATCCAACCAAGCTTTTGTGCTTCACTTGGGTTTATTCCCACTCCCGTTCCCATACCTGTCTTACTTACCCAAATATGTTGTGCCTTTAAATAAGACAAAATATCGAAGTTGTCGGCGATCGGGTTGTCACAACTAAATAGGCAAGAAAACCCGTCGTGCCAGAGGCTCATCTGGTGAAACGACTGAGGAATATCGTCAAATCGGTTGATAATTATATCAACGGTACCTTGCTCTACATCCTGATAACTCACGTCACTTGGCGTCATGATATCCAGTCGTATTTTCGGTGCTATCTCACTTAACCTTTTCAGAAGAGGTTGAATAATGGTCGACTCTGCATAGTCACTCGCCATGATACGAAACACGCGTTCACTGTCTTCTGCATTAAACTCTGTGGTCGGTTGCAGTGTCTTCTCTACATTCGCCAAGATGTTTCGAATCAGTGGCTGCAACTTATGCGCGCGTTCGGTCGGTATCATCCCTTCACTTGTTCTTACTAATAGCGGGTCTTCAAACAGATCACGCAATCGGCGAAGGCCATTACTCATGGCAGGCTGAGTAATACCCAATTGATTTGCTGCTCGTGTAACGTTTCTCTCACGTAGCAACATGTCTAAATACACAAGTAAATTAAGGTCTATACGAGCAATATTCATAAGAAAAATACCGAATATAATAACTATAAATTAACAAAATTATCACATACATGATTATTATTTGTCCATGGTTAGATTTAATCCAAATCAAATGACCTCGCCAAATTGGCCAACATGTCCACGTGAAACTAAGGAATAGTTATGTCGCAAATTACACAAGATATCGAAATGATTGAAGTTGCAAAAAGCGCTGCTGGTGCTCCATGGGATGCAATTAACCCTGAATCTGCTGCTCGTATGCGAGCTCAAAACAAATTCAAAACAGGTCTGGATATTGCGCAATACACGGCAGATATCATGCGTGCAGACATGGCGGCTTACGACGAAGACAGCTCTCAATACACTCAGTCTCTGGGTTGCTGGCATGGTTTCATCGGCCAACAAAAGCTGATTTCTATTAAGAAGCACTTTGATGGCAAGACTGACCGTCGTTACCTATACCTTTCTGGTTGGATGGTTGCTGCACTTCGCTCTGACTTTGGTCCACTTCCAGACCAATCTATGCATGAGAAAACATCCGTTGCTGGCCTAGTAGAAGAGCTATACACATTCCTACGCCAAGCCGATGCTCGTGAACTGGGTGGTTTATTCCGTGAGCTAGACGCTGCGCGTGAAGCAGGCGATGTGAACCTACAAGACCGTATTCAAGACAAAATCGACAACCACGTGACACACGTAGTGCCAATCATTGCCGATATCGATGCTGGTTTCGGTAACGCAGAAGCGACTTACCTAATGGCTAAGCAGATGATTGAAGCGGGAGCTTGTTGTCTACAAATCGAAAACCAAGTAGCCGATGAGAAACAATGTGGTCACCAAGACGGCAAAGTAACGGTTCCACACGCTGACTTCCACGCAAAACTTCGTGCGCTTCGTTACGCTTTCCTTGAGCTAGGCATCGACAACGGCATCATCGTTGCTCGTACCGATTCACAAGGTGCTGGCCTAACAAAAGAAATCGCCGTAGTGAAAGAGCCGGGCGACCAAGGTGACATCTACAACTCATACCTAGATGTTGAAGAGATTGATGTTGCTGATATGGCTGAAGGCGATGTTTGTTTCAACCGTGACGGCAAGCTAGTTCGACCTAAGCGTCTACCTTCAGGTTTATACCAATTCCGCCAAGGTACTGGTGAAGATCGTTGTGTATTTGACTGTATCGAAGCAATCAATGCAGGTGCTGACCTACTTTGGATTGAGACTGAGAAACCACACATCGGTCAAATCAAAGAGATGATGGACGGCGTACGTGAAGTACACCCTAATGCGAAACTGGTTTACAACAACTCTCCATCATTCAACTGGACGCTAAACTTCCGTCAGCAAGCTTACGATGCGATGGTAGCAGAAGGTAAAGATGTTTCAGCTTACGACCGTGCAAGCCTAATGAGCGCGGAATACGATGAAACTGAACTGTCTGCAAGCGCTGACGAGAAGATCCGTACATTCCAAGCAGACGCATCACGTGAAGCGGGTATTTTCCACCACTTGATTACGCTACCGACTTACCACACTGCTGCGCTGTCTACTGACAACCTAGCGAAAGAGTACTTCGGCGACCAAGGCATGTTAGGTTACGTTGCGAATGTTCAGCGTAAAGAAATCCGCCAAGGCATCGCATGTGTTAAACACCAAAACATGTCTGGTTCTGACATGGGTGATGACCACAAAGAGTACTTTGCTGGTGAGAACGCACTAAAAGCTGCAGGTGAAGCGAATACATCGAACCAATTTGATTAATCGCTAACGCTAAAGCCTCCCCCGTCCTTCTCTCTTACTTAGGTAAGATCCGGGGGAAGGCTTTGAGATAAAGCTTGTACTGCCAGCTTTATCTCAAAGCCTCAGATTTGTGTTCCACACCACGGTTAACCGAACAACTTCTGTTTAAGCTAACTGTATACATATTTGTTCAGATTCCTATTTGTTGAGAGTGCCTATGACTTCAATACCTACACACCTACAAGATGCAAAAACACTGTTATCAGAGAATGGTTTCGCGATGGGTGATACTTGGTATCACGGCACATCTTCAGCTTTATTGGCTTCGATTCAAGGCCAAGGTTTAAAACGTTCTGGAGACAAAGCGCTCAACGAAGCAGCTTCAAAAACTATGGCAACCATCGGCAACAACTATACCGAATCGGTTGAGCCAGTGTTTCTCACTCAGAGTAAAGAACTGGCGTACTACTGGGCTCAACAAACCGTTCGTGAGCGAGGCGTTCGATTCGAAGGTGAAGAACAACCTATCGTACTAGCGGTAAACCTATCTGAAAAGCAACGCACCAAAGTAAGACCGGACGTAGGCGCAATGAGTCTATTGATGATGAGTGTGGGCGAGCAATTCATGTCTCATCTCACTGAAATTTATCAAGCCAACAACATTGCAGGCCCCGACATCGAGCTTCGCACTGCCGATCGCATGGACTACCTCAATAAACTCGGTATGGCCTACATTGATGAAGACATCAGCCGAGCTTGTGTTCAGGAGTTAGCCGAGCCCGAGCTGGCCGACTGAAATCGTTCAGTGAATCAGTCTTCTTAAAAACAAAAATGGCTCCCAATACGGAGCCATTTTTATTTGCTATCAGCCTATCTCACAAGATACAGACGCATCTAGATTATGAGCACAGAAGACCTTTCTGTGCAGGTTGCGTCATTTCGATGTCACCTTGTAGAGAACGGTAAACGATGGTGTTCCACACTTCACCATTATCCATTTCAAACTCAATAGCGTAATTCAAACCCGCGACAACCTGAGTTCGCACACTCAGGATCTGCTTGAGCTCAGCTGAAGTGTTCATTTGACCAAGAACTGCGTTTAAAGCTTGCTTAGCTTCTGGTGTAATCTCACTTTGCGACCAACCACCCGTCAGGTTTTTAGTACTGCAGATAGGGTTCGCATTCTCTTGTGGTTGAGTCGGTACCTCTGATTTCTGACTACACCCAGCTAACGCCGCGACACTAAACAAGGCTGCTATTCCAAGTAATGATGTTAATCGTACTTTCTTCATAAATTCTCTCCACCTCAATCACTCACGAGGGATCACTCGTAATAATGTTTCATATGCAGACAAGCTTAAACCTCGAATGTCATCAATTCATCAGAAATTATGGTGTAACTACTCTATAAACACAGAAGATTGTCAGGAAAACAAAGTCGAGCACTGGAGCACTGCTTTTATCCACCTGATATTTAAATCAATAGAATGGGTAGCGAAGGAATAAGCGAGTATAAGACAGATATAATGCATCAGTTAATTACATATCTCACACCAAATACATTCACGCTGCAATTAATAAGATGAGCTCATCTTGATGTGGATTATGATATTGGTTCAAAAAATAGATATTTGAAATTATTTTATAAATCCAAAAGTTTATGCTCGACTTAATCATGTCTGATTTTAAAACTGTGATCCAACCCTACAAGTTGTTGATAATAATGTATTTTGTTCATCTTTGAATTCATTCAAATATGGAAAATCTTTATTGTTGAGGGTGAGTGCAAGTAGTAAAATCTCGCCCGATTATGCAACTTACTTCTCACACCATGGACACAAGTAAAGTTACGATTGGCTCTCTCAAAGTAACGTAACTTCAAACACATACCTAAAATCAGTGTCCTATAGATAGTGCAGATCAAATAAAAATAATTATATAAACCTAGGCTAGGTTAAACATGAAATTAACGTCGTCTTTAGGCTCACTGTTGGCTAGCAGTCTGTCTATCGAAATAAAACAGCGAGCGCTGATAGAGCTCGTCATCAACACTTATCAGCCACATGAGCGCACTGAGCTTTTTCAAAACGTGACTGAATATCGTAGAAGCCAGTTAGAATTGCTTTTCCCAGAGCATCAAAACAAAAGCTACTCTGTATTGTTTGAGGTGATGGACTACCGCGATCTGATTCTGCGCTATCCAAATACACTATCTGCAGAAATTGCTCTTCTAGAACAGGCTGTAGGGCAGTGCTATATGCATTGGCTAGATTTCTGGTGTGAGTGTGAAATTGCTGCGATCAAAGCAAAATCTCCATTAAATCCAAGCTCCATTTCTCATGTCGACCTCCCTATCAATGACAGTGCTTATTACGGTGCGATCATCGAACAGATAGAACATGAGCCACTTTTGGTACAAACACCGAGTCACCCACAAGGAATGCCAATCAGCGATGCCATTGCTTTAAGCAATCTTGAGGTGTTCATCAAGGGTGAAAAATGGTTTGAGATGCTGCCTTTATTACACCTTTCTCAGGCAGGCAAGCATTTTATTCTGCTCAAACATCCAGTCGATGAAGCCTTTCCGACACTGGCTTCCTCTGCGCTGATTCAAGACTGGTCTAAGAGTGATACGTGGTTAAGTTACGCGCCCCCGTTCAGCAATGAGCAATGGCAATACTGTTTACCCAATTACGGCTACGATGAACTCGCAGGGTTACAACTTTTCACACCGCCTACACTGTCAAAATGTTACTCTCTCCCAGAATTTGACCAACAATTCCAGTTACAATTGTCCGACAAAGATGCCCTGTGTGAGGTGTTACGTCTGACAGTCAGTGGCAATACCCAACAAAAGCTCTATTTCCTCTACCTTTCTCAAAAAGAGCTGATGAGTGTGTTACACCAAATAGGCTATAAGATTGGCTTCACTATTATCGAGCAACCTTTCATGCTTCAGTTTTATCAAACCATTGATTCCAATGCATACTTCCATTCTGGATATTGCGAATTAAATGACGATGGCACGACAATTTATCGTGGATTCTGGAATTTTGAGATGATGGTAAAAGCGTTCAATAATGTCGATTTTCGAAGCTACAAACGCGCAGTGCGAGAAAGCAGAAAGTCATTAGAAAAGTCGCGCTCGGCAGGAAAAACTAGCTCGGTGAAAAAGGATGAACATGTTTGATTTCGGCCTAGAGGCGATCATCTATGCAAAAGCAATCACACTGCTTGCAACCGTGGCTGTGGTTGTCATGTGGTTGTTCTATTACTGCTATCGCCTGAAACAGAAGAACGAAGTGATCGCAGGGACACACCATGCCCCTTACATCGCCTATTCGATCTGTATTGTTGCGTGGATCAGCAGCAACGCCTACTTCCATACCGATTTATTGCCAGAACTTGGGGCCTCGGCCGCTGTGTTCGCGGCAAAGTTTGCCAACCTCGCCTCTTTCTTTGCATTTGCCTTTGCCTATTACTTCTCGTGCAAACTCGCAGCCGAACAACGTAATGGTAAGGTTCATGCATGGCAGCAAGCCATTTTTGTCACACTGACTGTCTACTCCTTCTTTATCAATTTAAGTCCGGGGTTAACCGTTGAACATGTCACGATTGCTGGCCCAAGCCAGTTCGTGATCGAGTTTGGCACACACACGCCGTACTTCTTTATCGGGATGATCAGCTTCGTTGTCCTGACGCTATTCAACCTCGTGGCCATGCGCGCCAACAGCAGCAAGCTTACCTTAGCCAAAACCAACTACATGATCGCGGGCATCTTAGTGTTCATGCTGTCTACTGCGACGATCCATCTAGGTATGACCTACTTCTTGCGTGACTTCTCACTCACTTGGCTACCACCAGCCTTGTCGATCAGTGAGATGTTGTTCGTTGGCTATGCTCTACTGACCTCTCGCTTCTATAGCGTGAAATACCTTGCGTACATGAGCCTAAATACGTTGTTGGTGTGTGCAATTTTGGTGATACCTTTTGGCGCGATATTTATCCCACTGACAGACGATAACCAATGGCTCATTGCTATACCGATCTGCGCGGTTATCGGCATCACTTGGCATTTACTCTACAAACGTGTGAGCGACTACGCCTCATTCTTTATCTACGGAAACAAGAAAACGCCAGTACAACAGATCCTCGCGCTAGAAGAGGATTTCAAGCTATCAATTGATGATGCAATGCGTCGTTTGGGTAGCCTACTGCAAATTCCAGAAGATAAGCTACGTCTAGTTAACAGCAACTATAACGAAACCTTCTACGAAGATTATCTGTCTACTAACAAGTCCGTTTTAGTGTTCGATGAGTTGTCTCAGGAGCTTGATTACACCGCACCAGCCAAGCGCTCAATCAAAGCCCTGTATGACAAGATGAGCTCCAACGATACCGCTTTGGTGATGCCTTTATTTGGTCAGGGGAAATCGGTCACGCACTTATTGGTCTCATCACATAAGAGCAACGATAAGATGTTCTCTAACGAAGAGATCTCTGCACTGCAAACCTTGTTAACTCGTGTACAAAGCACCATTGAAGCCGATAGACGCATTCGCCAAAGTCGCGCGCTTGCTAATTCTATCGCACACGAAATGCGTAACCCGCTGGCTCAAGTGCAGCTGCATTTTGAGGTGTTAAAACAGCACATTGATAACCAAGCCCCAGCTAAACAAATCCTAAAGGATATTGAGAATGGCCAAGCGGCGATTCAACGCGGGCGACAACTGATTGATATCATCCTGCGCGAAGTCAGTGACAGTACGCCTGAACACGGCCCTGTGGCCATGACCTCTATCCACAAAGCCGTAGATCAAGCCGTAAGCCACTATGGTTTTGAGAATGAAAAGATCATTGAACGCATTCGTTTACCACAACACGCTGATTTTGTAGCAAAGCTCAATGAAACCTTATTCAATTTCGTTATTTTCAACCTGATACGTAATGCAATCTATTACTTTGATTCTTATCCAGAAAGCCAAATTGAGATCAGCACCAACACAGGGCCTTACGAGAACGTTCTGATATTCCGAGATACCGGCCCTGGCATTGACGAAGCCATTGCACATAAGATCTTTGATGACTTCTTCTCTTACCAAAAAAGCGGTGGTAGCGGCCTAGGGCTTGGCTATTGCCAACGTGTGATGCGTTCATTTGGCGGCCGAGTTGAGTGCCACTCTAAACTTGGGGAGTTTACTGAGTTCCACCTGTACTTCCCGGTAGTACCCAATGCACCCAAAGCAGACGCACTTCGTACGCCTTACTTCAATGATTGGAAAAGTAATCAAACCACAACTGAAAACAAACCCAACGCAGAAGTTAAGCCAGATAACCAAGCGGAAACGCAAAGTTCAGAGCCAACAAGTACGCTAACCCCAGAGAACCATTTGGCTCCAACCGTGCTTATCGTCGATGATAAAGAAGTGCAACGCACGCTTGTTCAGATGTACCTGAGTCGACTTGGCGTAAATAGCTTACAAGCTAAAAACGGCGAGAATGCCGTCGAGCTGTTCAAAACACACAAGGTCGATTTGATCTTAATGGACGTACAAATGCCGATAATGAATGGTTTTGACGCAAGCCAAATCATCAAGGCACGCTCTCCTCAAACGCCAATCATTGCTTTGTCTGGCGAATCAGGACAGCACGAGTTAGATATGATCAGCAAGTTGATGGATGGTCGCCTAGAGAAACCAACCTCCTTGAACGTGCTGCAACACGTGCTCGATAACTGGCTTGAAAAAGACTGGGCGTCGAATGCTCCCAAAGAAACCGAAGATGAAGAGTAAATTCAGGAAAACACGAATCGCCATTTTTCCAGTTGATTACTGTCTGCCTCACAACTTTCCTTTAATTATTCATCAAAAAGCCAGCCGAACAAGGCTGGCTCTATCAGAACTAAACGCTCTAATTAATCTAAAAGTGAACGAACATAATCAGCGATTTCTTGGTTTTGGCAATGCTCAAAGAAGCATTGTTGGAAACGTTCGCTGCCAACCGATGTTTTCACTAGATCTTGGTCGATGGCTCTCAGAGAATCAATAAAGTTATCTTTTACCACCGCCGCTTTCACTTCATTCAAAATTGCTGCATTACGTTGCTGTGGTTCTGCACGCTCTAGTGGATACCCATTACCACGCTCGCCTGTGAACGCTTTTTCAAAGATATAACGAATGTTGAGTTCACCTGCCCAGCCAAAGCCTTTAGCAAAAGCGAGAGCGAGAGCATTACCGTTGTTAATTTGGTTAAACAAGAAAGCATCTGATGGCTCTAGGCAGTAACCACAAACCACCCCCGGATGCAGGTTCAGTGACATCAAAGCACCTTGGCCAGTGCCACATCCTGTCACAACAAAGTCAACAGCCTTTGAGTTAATCAGAATGCTCGCCATAATACCTAGATGAATATACGTTAAGTGGTGATCGTTCTCGTCTGTCATTCCTAGGTTGAAGACATCGTGACCAAAACCACCAGCAACTGACTCTAGTTCAGCTGATACCATAGCATTTTTGCCTGCTTGACTGTTTTCCATCATTAAAGCGATTTTCATTTATCTTCTCCTGCAAGATTGCTGCAAACTCAAAATTTAGAATAAAAAACCAACTAGCGTGCTAACCAACCACCGTCAACAGCAATGGTATAGCCATTAATGTAATCCGATGCTGATGATGCTAAGAACACACAAGGACCTGCGATATCTTGCGGTTTACCCCAACGCTCAGCCGGAATACGCTCAAGAATCGCTTGATTGCGCTCAGCATCTTCACGCAGAGCTTGAGTATTGTTCGTTTCCATATAACCGGGTGCTATCGCATTCACATTGATATTGTCGCGCGCCCATTCGTTCGCCATAGCACGTGTCACTCCCATCACAGCACTTTTTGAAGCCGTATAGGAAGGAACTCGAATGCCACCTTGGAATGAGAGCATCGATGCAATGTTAATGATCTTTCCGCCAGTACCTTGAGCCTTAAATTGCTTTGCAACAGCCTGAGACATAAAGAACACCGTCTTGGTGTTCACGTTCATTACGTCATCCCAATCTTGCTCTGAGAACTCAATAGCATCTTGGCGGCGAATAATTCCTGCATTGTTCACGAGAATGTCGACTTGGCCAAACTCAGCCAAAGTGCGCTCTATAACCCCTGGAATGCACGCTTGCTCGAGAAGATCAGCACTCACGTTTAGGAACGAATGACCTGCTGCACTCATTTTCTCAATAGTCTCTTCAGGCTCTGTTCGGTTAACACCGACAACCTTACAACCGGCTTCCGCTAGGCCTAATGCAATACCTTGCCCAAGCCCCGTGTTACAGCCCGTCACTATCGCTACTTTACCTTCCAGACTGAATGACTCTAAGATCATGCTCGCTTCCTCAATTACATTGGATTCATTGCGTATCGTTATTACCAATAATTAAATCATACAATAAGATGTAAATACGAGAGCGACGTTGTAGAAGTTCGATCTTGCACCAAAATCAGTCGAACAAGTGAAACGGCACCACAAACTAAATGAATAGGGGAAAGTGATTTGAAGACGAGAAACCTATAACCCACTATGAACAATGAGTTCGAAGATCACCCAAACCAGATATTTTAGGGATTTGGCAACAATTCCATGATTTAAAAGAGTAAAAGGGTTATACATAATAATGTGTTATCTAAATTACTGAAATTATCATGACGCTCAAAGAGATCCTTAAAATTCCCAATGTCCGCTACTTCTTGATGTTTAGAAGCAGCTACTTTGCGCGTTTTTACTACCCTATATTCACACTACTTTATTTAGATTACGGGTTAACCCTGTCTCAATTCGCGATGCTCAATGTAGTTTGGGCGGCCACCATTGTGCTTGCTGAAGTACCGTCGGGTGCATTCGCCGATACCTTAGGCCGCAAGAAACTGGTGGTGCTGTCTTCGATTGTGATGTTTGTTGAGATCGCAATGATCGCCTTAGTGCCAACCGGAAACCCCGACTTGGTGTTCATAGTCTTTCTGATTAACCGGATTCTCAGTGGCTTAGCGATGGCACTGGCCAGCGGCGCCGACGAGGCATTGGCTTACGACACCTTAAAAGAACAAGGTAATGAAGAGTTGTGGCCGCGAGTGCTGCAAATCCAGCTTCGTGTCGCCTCAACGGTCGGTATCTTTGTCACGCTGATTGGTGCGGCGATGTACGACGTGAATTTTATGACGAACATCTTTCATTTCCTTGGACTAGCCGAACCAGAAAGCACCAAAGATCTGATGCGTATTCCTGTGTTCGCCACCCTATTTGTAGCGATGATCGCCATCTATGCCGCGATTAATATGCGCGAAGAGAAAAAGCTGATGCCAAGCGACCAAACCAAATTGGCAACCACCATCTCAAGTCTTAAATTGACGATCGATGCAGGTAAATGGGTATTCGCTACGCCTTACGTGCTGTTCATCTTGCTCTACTACAGCCTATTCGAACACACCTCACGCATGTTCCTAACCATGAACAGCCAATACTATCTGGCCATTGATATTCCAATTATCTACTTTGGTTTTATTGGTGCGGGTATCAGCTTGCTTAAGATTATATTGGCAGGACAAAGCCGAAGATTAGCAGAGAGTATTGAGCCTAAAACCTTCATTGTGGTTATGGGATTGGCAAGCATGGCGACTTATTACTGGATCAGTTTAGGTTGGTCGATTTACGGAGTCATTCCGGCACTAGTATTAATCTTTATCATCATGACGATGAACATTTTCATCAGCTACCACCTGAATAAAAAAACCGAATCACACAACAGAGCCACCGTTCTTAGTTTCAAAGGTTTGATGTTTAACCTCGGATACGGTCTGATCGGTATCTTGTACGCTTACTACTATAAGTTGGTGTCTCAGGGCTACACCGAACAAGAAATAGAACAGAACCTTGCCTTCTTGGCCTCACTGTCTTCTTTTTTCTATTACTTCACCTTACTGTTCTTTTTGATCAGCGCGCTGTTCTACTTCAAGAACAGAAAAGAAGCGATTTTCTAAACAATCGATTGATGTCGAGTGACAAGTAAATGAAGCCGTTAAGGTTTACAGCGCAAGTTTTAAAGACCGAATATTCTTCAAAACCGAGCGATTCACGCAACTGACTATTGCTTATTAAAAGAACAAGTCGCTTCTTATATTGGTTTTATTTGTTAATATAATCAGCAAATTACATAACACATGGACGCGTCATGTCTTTTAGTTGGATAGCCTTTACTCTCCTTGCTGCCTTTAGCCAATCTTGGCGCAATGCCTTTCAAAGTAAATTAAGTGGCACCATGAGCGTGGCTGGCGTGACGTTGGCGCGTTTTATTTGGGCTGGCCCAATCGCCCTTATTTACCTCTACACCCTCTATCAATGGCAGCCAGTCTCCGCACCGGATTTTTCGGGTGAGTTTGTTTTCTATATTGTTGCTGCCGCCATCATGCAGATCCTCGCGACCGGCTTAATGGTGATGCTGTTCAAGCTCGAAAACTATGCGATAGGCGCAGGCTTAGCCAAGTGTGAAGCCCCCGTATCTGCTGTGCTATCCGTATTGTTTTTTGGTACTGCTTTGACACTAACAGGTTGGGTCGGCGTACTTATTGGTACTTTAGGCGTGCTAATCATGAGTAGCGCTTCTGGCTGGCGAAGCTTGTCCCCGAAAGTGTTCTTATTAGGTATGGCGTGTAGCACCGCCTTTGCTTTAACGTCTCTTTGGGTACGGGAAGCAAGTTTGAGCATAGGGTTGCCCTTCCCTCATAGCGCTGCTTGGGTGCTGTTCCTCGTCATTTCCCTTCAGACAGTGATTATCTGTACGTATCTCTTTTTCAGAGAACGCGACACGCTGCGCCTGATATTCAAGAAGTCGAAACTAGTCATCATGACAAGCTTAGCGAGTGTTATCGGTTCTCTGGGTTGGTTTAGCGCGATGTCGCTTCAAGCCGTGCCGTACGTAAAGACACTCGGGCAAGTCGAAGTGATCTTCATGGTGTTGATATCCTATTTCTGGTTAGGGCAAAGCATCGCGCGCAAAGACATTCTTGCGCTCATCTTGCTTTCTATCGCAGCAGTATTGGTTATGTGGCAGTGACGAGCTCGTTAATATGACTAGGACAAATTGAAGTCATATTGCGACCGTTTGTTTTCGCTTGATATAACGCTTTGTCGGCTCGGCTAATAAACCCATTCCAACTCTCATGCGGGTGAAGCTGAGCAACACCAAAACTCGATGTCAGAAACATCTCATGTTCTTGTACTGCTGATACCTCTGAAATAGACAATCGTAACTTGCAGGCAATAACCTGAGCTTGTTGGAAATCGACATTAGGCAATAAAATCATTATCTCGTCTCCGCCAAAACGAAACGCACTGGCTTTAGGCGATGTTTTTATCGCACTTTGAACCACTTCAGCAAAAGACTTGATCACGAGATCACCCACAATGTGTCCGTGTTGGTCATTGATCGACTTAAAATTATCAATATCCATCATAATGGCACTGACAGGTGTACTCCCCGCCTGCTTCATGATGACTGGTACCATTTCATCTAATGCTCTGCGGTTTCCAAGTGCCGTTAAAGGGTCACTGTAAGATAGGTCATGAATAGACCTAAGCAACCTTGCATTAATCAACCAGAGCATCGTGAAGCTCATCGATACGATAAGAACAATACTCACTAAAAAGGCAAGCTGATGAATGAGTGCAGCCGCCATGAAATCCTGCAACTCAGCTGAAAATAGCGTCACCATTACTCGGAAAGCCATAAACCCGCCATATATCAAAAATGACAAGGCCATCATCCGAGTTGCTAAGGTCAAGTCATCACGTTGACCCTTCAATACCGCAAAAGCAGTGCAAAGAGTCACAAAGGCTAAATAGAAACTAATGAGGATGATTCGAGCCTTGATGGAAGGTTCGTAGTACGTGAAATAAATAAAACATGGTAAAAGAGCCAACATCATCAGACTGCTGAGGTAGGTGCATTTTAGGGAATATTCTCGGAATAAGCATAAGCTATACAAAGCGAGATGAAAGCCAAGCGCAATAACCATGTTGGCGCCAATAACAGTGATCCAATCAGGGAGTTCCCCTCTTAGGCTCAACATCAACGGCCCACTTCCAATAACAAATATTGAAATGGAAAAAATTGAAAGCCCTTTAATGGACTGTTGGGTAAATTGGAACAGCAACAAGCCAATGCAGTAAATGAAAGAGAACAAAATAATAATAAAATTAAGTGTTCTCATATCCAGCGAAAAACCATCCATGATTTACTCTCTTCCCTAAGCCAATTAAATCACAATATGGTCAATAATTATCTAAACCATAAATTTATTCACTATATGAATCATTACACTTTGTAAAATAGGGGATGTGTCACATATGGGGAGATCGGTATCGCATGAGTCCATGACATGGATAGGCATGTAAAACTCGCCCCCCATATGGCTTCATAGCATCACTGAATCTACAGGCTTCTGCACTCGTTACTTGGTTGAATGACGACTGTCTGGCATTATGCGCCCAAGAAATCTCTAGGGGCTGTTGACCTTAGTTATTATACAGCAAAGAATGAACGAAGGTAGTCAGTGGTAGAAAACAGCCAACAATTAAGTGACCGTTACGACGAACATGGTTACTTTGTTATCAGAAATTATTTCAATGAAGCTCAAATTGCATCGCTTAGAAAAGTCGTGCTGAAATTTCATGAATCATGGAAAGCAGACAACGAAGAATTCTATAAAGAAGAAGCATTTAACTCGTCTTTAATTACGGGAAGCGAGTATTTGCCTGCCGACGATAGAAGCGTGCTTTTCGACTTCATCAGCTCGAAACAAGTGATGGATGTGGTTGATGCGGTGATTCCGAACAAGCCGGCATTCATGAATACACAGCTGTTCTTCAACCCAGTAAACCCGCAGCAAAAAGACTTCTGGCATCGTGACTGTCAATACGACTACGACATTGATGACCAGATGAAAGTCATCATGGAAACCCAAGTATTGCATCTGCGAGTGCCCCTTTTTGATGAGCCCGGCATGGAACTTATCCCCGGCACGCACAAACGTTGGGATAACGAAGAAGAGTACAATGTTCGCCAAGAAGAAAACGGCAAAGTGAGCAGCGATGACATCTCTGGTGGTAAGCAGATACCGTTAGCCGCAGGTGACTTATTGGTGTTTTCAGCGGATATGATCCACCGAGGCCGATATGGCTTGGATCGTTTGGCTTTGGATATTTTGATCTTCGATTCGGCGGCAGACTATGTCGACTACGTTGATGACGACTGTTTACCGACGCCAGCTATGTTAAGCAATATTAGCGACCCAAGGTTGTTTATGAACACGCTACACTTAAAATCAATGCAGTACTCATAATCCATAAAGGTGCCCAAACTATGACTGACACTAAGCAAAATACCCGAATTAGCCAGTTCCGTTTCGGTCAGCCAAAAGAATCTCTCAAGTTAGAACATGTCGCTTTAGGGGTACTAGACAAAGATAAAGTTCGCGTACAAATTGAAGCGACTAACATCAACCCTAGTGATCTGTTGTCGATTTATGGTGTGGGCCAATACAAACATAGCCATCAGCCGCCGAGAGTACCGGGATTTGAAGCGGTAGGAAGGATTGTAGAATCCAGCAGTGCTGAGTTTATAGTGAATCAACGAGTGCTTGTGGCAACCAGTGGAACATGGCAGAACTATGTCGATGTATCACCAGATGATCTGTTCCAAATTCCTCAACATTTAGACAATGGCTACGCCTGTCAGTTGTACATTAATGCGCTAACCGCATGGGTGCTAACGACAGAAATAGCCAAGCTGACCCAAGAGGATGTGTTGATCATCAACGCGGGCAGTTCAGCCATCGGTAAGATCTTCTCCCAGTTATCAGCATCACTCGGCTTCAACATCATTGTCGTTACATCACAGCAGACACAATACCCTGCCACTTCCTGTTGGGTGATAGATGCGAACGCTGATCTAGTTTCTCAAATTAAGGCATTAGGCTTGCCTATGCCAACCGTTGCCTTTGATGCGATTGGCGGCTCACCCGGAACCGATCTTGTTCACACCCTTGGCAACAACGGGCGCTTTATCAACTATGGGACGCTGTCGTTGGATTTTTACGAGCCACGCTTCTTTGAGTACGCGAAAAACCAACACATCGATTTCAGCACCTTCTTCTTGCGTTATTGGGAGGAAGCAGAAGGTAAAGATGTTCGCCGTGATAAGTTCACGACCATGCTAGATCACTTCATCACAAACGACATTCAGCTCGACGTTGACCGCTATCTACCATTCGATGAAGTGCAAACCGCGATTGATCTCATTGAATCGAAAACCACACGCCTAGAGGGCAAGATCATCTTACTGCCACAGTAAGTGAGAGTTGGACGATATATACCTTGTTTATTTCAACAGGCAAGACGTTCAACAGCTTACAAGCGTGCTTGTTAATACACCATCGCTTAGGAAGTTTGATTAAAGAAATCGAAGATTGAAAAGATAGCGAAGAGTTGTGGTGCATTTCTCCATAACTTAAGTGGTTACGAGATGGTCATGAATCACATTTATTTGAAACATCAATTAGTTATATCATTATAAATATGATACTGATCACCCATAAGATAACCTCGATTCTATATGGTAGCGTCATACTTAAAACCACGATGTGAACATACTTATGAAAAGACACATACTATCAAGCGCCATCCTACTCTCTCTAGCCTTTCCCACCTTTGCAGCTGATGGCGATATACACGATGTCACGATACTGGGTACTTCAGATATCCACGGTCATTTTATGGCGTGGGATTACGCGGCAGATAAACTCAACACTCGTGGTAGCTTGAGCCAAATCGCGACCAAAGTTGGTGAGATCCGCAAAAAGCAATCTAACATTATCCTTGTCGACGCTGGCGATACCATCCAAGGCAACTTCGTAGAAACCTTCAAAGACGAGCCCGTTGATCCAATGATGCTTGGCTTTAATCACATGAAATACGATGTGTGGGTTTTAGGTAACCACGAATTCGACTTTGGCCTCAAAACCCTCAACAGGGCCGTTACCCAATTTAAAGGGCAGTCTCTCGGTGGCAACATCAAGAACAAAAACGGAAACCCATTCCTGCCTGGTTACACCATCCTAGAACGCGGTAGCATTAAGATCGGCGTGATCGGAATGGATACCCCAATGACGGAGGTCTTTGCGCAAGGTACCAACCGTTTAGAAGGCGTCACTTTCACTAATCCAACCTTGGAAGTGAAGAAAATCGTCAAAGAGATTGATGATAAAGTGGATGCCATCATATTGGTTGCCCATATGGGAATTGAGAACGAGAATGACATTGCCGACACCGGTGTCACCGACATTGCCAATGCAAACCCAGAGCTTGATGCCATCGTCGCTGGCCACATGCACACTCGCATCGATAAAGCCGTTGTAAATGGCGTTATTATTACTGAACCCGACAGATATGGCCGCGCCCTATCTCGTATCGATCTTCAATTTGAAGAGCGCGATGGCACATTCACTCTCGTCAACAAAGACAGCTTCACCTATAAAATTAAAGGTATCGACTCTGATGAGAATATGGACGAGCTATACCAGCCTTATCACAAACAACTCCGAGAAATGGCGAACAGACCTGTCGCTCAGCTTACCGGCGTTGATTTAGTCCCTGAAAATGAAATCCGCGGTATCCCTCAAGTCCACGTTCAAGACACAGGCATCAGTGCGCTATACCAAGAAGCGAGCTTCTTCTATGCACCCAAAGCCAATGTCATTGCACTTCAAATAGACAACGACAATGCAGAGCTCGATGTTGGCCCAATCAAAGCCAAAGACATCGCGTACAACTACCAATACGCAGGTGGCGAAATCACTGTCTACCAGATGACAGGAAAAGAGTTAAGAACCTACATGGAATGGTCTGCGGGCTACTTCAACTCAGTGCAACCCGGTGATGTGACCTACAGCTTTAACCCTGAACGCAGAGCATCAAAATACTCAACCAATGACTTCTTCGCGGGCGTGACTTATACCATCGACCTCACTCAGCCTGCAGGTACACGCATCACCAACCTCGCGTTTGCAGATGGCACACCGGTTACTGATCAAACAGAAATCCGTATTGGTATGAATAGCTATCGAATGGGTCATCTAACCAAGAAAGGCGGCGTGCTAGAAGGTGAATCGTTCCCTGTACTCTTTGATACGGAAGCAGAGTATGGAGAAGAAGCAGGCACAATCCGTAATATGACCATCAAGTATCTCAAAGAAGAAAAGAACGGTCAGTATGAAGGTAAAACTCAGCAGCGATGGGCACTTTCTGGTTTAGAGAGCCGTTACAATGAACAACGAGAGATAGTGAAGTCATTGATTAATGATGAAACCATATCAATCCCGACCAGTGACGATGGCCGCTACACAAACATCGCTTCTATCAACGTAAAAGAACTGATGTTCAAATCTGACGAAGCCAAACAAACAGCCATAACCACACGCGAAAAGAAACTGGCGCAGGCGACTGAGCAAGAGAGCAAACAGATCAAACGCGAAATCACTCTGATTGAAGCGCTCAATTAATCCCTGACCTCAACTAATAGCGACTTAACGACGCTTAGAGCGTGGTTAGGTCGTTGTCGTTCCCATCTTCCAACACCACATCTGTACTGAGTAAAACGGTTAATATTGGTGAATGAGCCACAAAGGCTAACTCATAATTGGACAGGAATGCGTTAGAGCTAAAGCTCGAAGTCGTCTACTTCGGATAATCTGAATTTGGGCAAAGTTAAGTAGACGACTTTGTTGTTCGAGAGTGTTGGTTACTGCCGCAGCCCAATATGCTTATTGCCTATTAACGACGAGAAAGCTCATGTGCGTTAAGCCTACGAGCCAAAGTAGTTAGCTTCACCTTCCAGCCACTGAGCATCAACCACGTTACCTACAACAGCATTGACCCATGCATTTTCAAACTCTGTACCACTGCGTCTGTTGTTTTTTTGAACCACCCCTTGCTTGACAGATATATAGTTCGCCTCATAAGCATGGTCACAACCAAACTTGGGCTTTGTTGCGTAATTCA
>NZ_JBFROW010000087.1:0-15169 GCF_041471665.1 Vibrio sp. 10N.261.51.F11
ATCAGTTAATTTTCCGGATTAGTATAATTGAACCTGTTCGATATTTCTCAGGTAAGCGACTTTACGTTCACGAGTTAGAAGAGAGAATTTAAACTCTTTGGGATAACCGCTGCTACGCAGTGAAAGTGGGGTGGCGATGCGTGTGTAGTATACGCTATTTGGAAGTCTCAATAAGTACATCTGTGCTACCTTTCTGTGCGAGATGATTTTCGAGGCTTTAGATACGAAAAAACCGCTGTAAAAACAGCGGTTTAATCTTTAAGAGTGGTGGAGGGATAGGGATTTGAACCCCATATCCAACACAAGAAATTAAATAAAACCGTTTTATAACAATACCTTAAAGCAAGGTGTTATAGTCACTTAAAACAATTGTATAATGCAATTGACTATATCGTTTATTGTAAGAATGTCAATTAGTTAATCGCTATAGTGAACCTTAGAAAACCATGCTCCCACAAAATCATGATCTTCATACCCTGGAATATTAGCCAATACGCACTCTAAGTTTTTGCAGCTTGACTTTGATAAAGCAAAGCAAACCATTTGAGTCCCACTCTTCCAAATCAACTTGATTAGCTTCTCAAGCCGTTTACTTATCTTGTCAGACTGAATATATCTCGCACACTCCAAATCTCGTCTTAACTTTGGGTCATCTAATGCTTTAATATTGTAGACTTTTCCTAGTTTTTCTAGTCCTAGAGTGGATAAATCAACCACATCGAGAATATACATTTTCTCATCTCGGAAAAAGAAAAGTATCGAAAGGTTAAGGTCAAATGCATGAATTTGGTAAATATGACGATGTGTCGATATTAACTCTTTGATTTGACTTACAAAGTCAGTTTGCAAAATTAAAGGACAGAAGTGTGGTTCAGTG
Source organism: Vibrio sp. 10N.261.51.F11 (assembly GCF_041471665.1). NCBI lineage: Bacteria > Pseudomonadati > Pseudomonadota > Gammaproteobacteria > Vibrionales > Vibrionaceae > Vibrio > Vibrio sp. 10N.261.51.F11. The sequence goes on from NZ_JBFROW010000087.1 coordinate 878, forward strand.
TTCGATAGGACTGAGTAAAACATGCGAAGCTGATTTTCACTGAATTTTCCGAATTTTCGATGAACTATCGTATGTAATTGTTCTCGAAAAACTACTGAAGTACTTAAACTAGTTAGCGAACGTCGTTGTAGAAAGCTATCAACCGCTTTGTTTAAATCTTTACTGGTTACAACTGTCGATGCAAAAGGAGAAATGGGTTGTATGTATGATGTAGTCATTGTTTATTTTCCATTATGTCCCACAACATTTTGAATGTGTGTCGCTCACAAAATCAAAAGTTACAGAACAATGAAAATACTAAACAGATTTTTAAAGGGACACGTATTGTTTCACTTTAGCGACAAAAGTAGGCTCTCCCAGAGCCTTGATTAGGCTATACGACGCACTTAAATACGTCAAGCTATAATGTTACCTTTCTCTTTTAAAACAATTATTTAAGTTATAATAATTCTATTTCTCTTGCTCATAAATCACTTGCACTTCTCGTGTTTATACCTCATGTTGTATTCCGATTTATGATAGCCAACCCAACTGAGTATTGTTATGGACGAATATTTTAACGGATGGTTCAATCGAGAACGCCAAAAACAGCGAGAAAGCATTGTTAATGAAAACCATTTCTTAACTTTATCAGAGTTTAGCTCTTCAGTTGGGCTGTTAGAAAAGCATGTCATACATCATTGTAAGAAATGCGAATTACTTTTTATTAAAGATGAGGCGGGAGGGATATGGCTCCCGACCTGTCAGGTTATTGATGGCACACTAAATGAGTTAATGATGTCGTCAATTAAGCGTATAGCATCAAAGTTTGATGCTATTGATGCGCTTGACTTTATAACCGATAAAAAAAGTGACGGTTTAGTATTACATCATTTTTTAGTGAGTGATTTATCTATTCAGCGTTGTAAAACACCAGAAGACCTTATTAAAATTGGATTAGAATTAGATCGTTTAAGTGTACGATTCCATGGAAGTTTGGTGGATGCGGTGTCACAAAATAATGAAGCAGCGGTTGAAGCTTTCATACAAGATGTACTAACTGGAAGACAGCGCTCAGTCAAGACCACGACCGTTGATATTGATGTGTAATGTTATGACTATTATTCCATTTTCTCTCTGTTAGATGTGAGACAGTTTGTTAATTTGAGATATCAAACTGTCGCTTACACCTTCATTTATTGCACTTAAAAGCGCTTTCCCTGTAAATGCTTTAAGTCTATCGTCTGTCGCAACGTCTCCGCAGATAAACCAAGTCGCATTTAAAGCATTGGCGTGAGCTAACATTAGACGCACGGGATCTCTATCATCAAGCCTAACTTTATAGGTCAAATCAACAAACGCTGCTAATTGATTTTCAGTAAATACAGTATGCTTAATTAACAATTCACGCGTGAATCGTTCTCCAGTCGGGTACAAAAGAAAGCCTACACTGTTTGCTGCATCAGCCAAACGCTGTGCACCTTTTCTATCGGGTGTCACATTTTTCATTAGCAAATCAGTATTGCTTAAAAATGGCTGTAACTCATAAATACGACGAACGTCATCGTTTTGATTTAAATAGTTCGAAGAGTAAAGAAGAGAGCGCGGGTCAAAATATAAAATGTTCATTGGTTCTACCGAAAGTGATTTTATGCTCTATCTATAAGTACACCATAATGCACTTATAGGTCATCTCGATTGAAAGCATGGCTAAAAGTCCATTAAAGTGGACTTTTAGATTTTAAGTGACTGATTAATATTAAAATATATCACACCATACATTCGAGGGATTAACCATCATAGAATTTTCTTTTGGGTGGCACCAACTCTTTGAAAAGCGTTCCCAGTTCCCCTCTCGTTTCTTAGCGATTCTTAGGCGATTTAAGAATTCTTAATTTCATTGGTCTCCTTCACCTACTGAAATAAAGTTCAAGGATTTCAAATTGTTGATTTTCCATGTTCTACGAGATCGTTTTCTAGGCGTTGTTTTTGTTCATGCAGCAAGGCAATTTCGTTTTCAGCTTCTTCTAGGCCCTTCTCCAATAGGCGATGACTCGTAGCCAGTTCGCGGTTTTCTTCTCGTAGAATACTTATTTGATTGTCTGATTCATTCAGTAACTTCTGAGTTGATTTAAAAAGGGTTGAAGTTTCTGTTAACTGCGCTCTGGTCGTTTCATGCAGCTCAGATAAGCCTGATAACTGAGATTGAAGTTGATTGGCTTCATTCATGGAATATTCCAGTTTTACCTGAGTGGCCGTGTGAGCCTTATCTATATCCGATACTGTTCGTCTTAATTCATCCAACGAAATCTGCTGTTGAGCGGCCTTTTCCGTTGTCTTATTGAAAGAGTCAGTTAGTTGACTAATGGTTTGTATCAAATCTGATCTTTCGCTTTTTGAACTTGTTAATCTGACCTCTAAGTTATCGATTTGATCTTCTAGTAGCTCATTACGCTCAACTTGTTTCTGTAGTCGCACTTCAATATCAAGAGTATCTTGCTCAGCCATCGCTTGAGCTTTTACCAATATATCAGATTTAGCATCTAGCTCTCTGATTCGCACTTCCATCAAGGATTCATAATGAATGTGTGCTTTGTCATTAATTCTGATAGTCATATCACGAAGTATTTTCCCAAGCTCTTGTTCATTGAGTGACAGCATATCTTGAAGCTCAACAGGCAACTCAAAAGTCGATGCCACTGCTCTCTGGTCAGGATTAGTATCTACTGTCGATTGTTTTATTTCGGGAAGCCTGCCTTCTCCGATGAGGCGCTCAAGGTCAGTCTGTATAGAAGCAATTTTTCCACGTCCAAGAGCTTCTTTAATGAGCCACCCCGAAGGTTGTCGACCTTCATCGGACAATTGAGTTGCAATGCGTATAACATCTTCATCCGCATAAGATTTTGGTCTAGCCATATGGTTTATACCTTTGTTTTAATTATTATGATGGTTAGTTAGTAAAGTAAGCTGCGTGACTAACTTACTTATTAGGATGATCTGTAACGGTATGGTCATTGTTCGGTGCCACTGCTTCAGGCGCTTTCAGCAAAGCCACCTCATTTACGATTTTATCTGATAGACCTGGTGGTAGGTCTAGCACTGAGTTCAAGACAGAACTCAGGTACTCGCTTTGTTTTTTTAATACGCCTCTGTCTTTAGCATTGATCGCAAGTACCACTTTCTTAAAGATATCAACCAGTTTTGGCACTACGGTTTGTGTTAGCGATTGAGTGAGAATAGTCAGCCTTGATGATTCAGCTTTGAGATCTGACAACTCAAGTTGCATCGTATCTCGCTCAACCTGTAATTGGTTTAGCTGTACTTCTACCAGTGCAGTATCATCTATCAACTGTGATAGTTGTTGCTCGGTTTTTTCATTCTCATCTAACAAATAAACACGTTTCTTTTCTGCCAACTTTATTTTTCCCTGAGTTAGATCTAATTGGTGTGTGTGATAATTATGGCTGCGCTCCAATTTAGGTAATGAAGCCTCTCGATTCATATCTCTTCTTTTTTCAGATCTTCGCTCTGACTCTGGAGCAAGCTTTGCTACCAAGCCTTTATCAACAAATAGGTGCTGATTAGCATAGTCAAATAACATTTTTTGAAAGTAACGACCAAATTTTTGACTCAACTTCCTCGTCAGTTTCCCATCATCAGGTAATAATTTGGTGTCAGGTGCCGTTCGCTTAATATACTCATTGACGACCTTAATCTGAGTCTTTCTCAAGTCATATTTACCTGTCTGGTTGTTTCGACCAGATAAATAGTAGTGCGCATGTGCTCCCGTTTTGACATCCACACTTCGTTCGTCGTCATGCCCGATAACCGCTTTAACCTCGTAATCGGGAAAATATTCCATTAAGAACTGACTAGTAAACGAAACGTACTCTTCTAAGCTAATTACATCCGTTCCAACCCCCCATTGGTGGGGGATTTTAAAAAGACCTTCTTGAACATACAGATTGTTGGCTGGCGGCTTCTGGCATAACTGATTGTGAGCATTCAGATATGTTTCTAACATCTTAATTCGCTGCTTTTTGCGTTGCATTGTTAGCTTTGCAAACGCATCGATACGTGAGTAAGGAACGTACTTATCCATATCCAGTACAGCCTGTAAAAATTGAGCGGCAGCCTGATTTCCTTTTTTAAGCTCACTATCAACTGCTGTCTTTACCTTTTTGCGATACTGACGAAGTTGTGTTTGCAGCTTCGCTTGATTTGCCTTTTTAGGCGACGGCGCAATCTCATACAACAACTCTAGCCGTTGCTCTTCAGACCATTCTTTAAGAGACGATTGTTGACCATTCGTCCAGATCACGTTTTTTTCAAGCAGCTCATGATTCCACTCTAATTGCTTCGATTTCTTTGCCGCAGTGGGTGGTGATATGCGTAATGAATGAGCTAAAGAATGTTCGCACTTTACACGTTCAGCGGGCTTCGAACTAAAGTTGAACCGACGGTGAAACAATCGAATCTCTTTCATGCAATCCTCCTAAGAGGTGCGCATGGTAGAGAGTCAAGAGGCACTTCTCTTGCCCGCAGCTCACGTGCATCTTTTGCGAAGTAAAAGTGTGACGGGAGCGCAGCGGGTTGCCTTGTCGTATCACTTTTGAAGTGAACGACTTTGGCACTGTTAGTGCCATTAATGGCAGTACAACAGCCATTGTTGACAGCGAAAATGGCAACGGTGGCATCGATAATGCCATTGGTGGCATCGATAATGCCATTGGTGGCAGTGCTTAGAATCATTTCGCACCACCAAGTGTAGCCTTAAGAACCGCTAGCAACTCAGGATTAGACTCTAATTTAGCAACCAGATCCGCTGTTTCAACCGATATCGCAGAAGAAGATGGAGCCGTTACAGGTGCTTGTCCAAAGGCTTCGGCTAAGTTATCGGCTGCCAAACGAGCACAATCTGGAGCATCAGAGGCAATCCAACGCCCATAATGCTTATCAACCATATGAGTACCTGAATGCCCCATCTGAGCAGCAATCCACTCTTTCGATATACCCGCAGTTAAATTTTGTGAAGCAAAGGTATGCCGTAATTGACCAACTCCACGGTGATTAACCTCTGCTTGCAGCAGAAAAGCATCGAAGAAATCTTTGGCAAACTGTGCTGCATGTAAAAATGGCTTACTGGTCTTACTGTTATAAAAAACGAACTGCACAGACTCTTTTTTGAGCGTTTTGTTATCTTCTTGCCTAACCGATATTTTCCTTAGCTTCTTCTTGCCAGTAAGTTGCAACTGCTGTTTCAAGAGGTCAATAGCAAGTTGGTTAAGCTCAACGGTTCGCATTGACCCCTCAGTCTTGGGCACTTTGTATTCTTGAAGAACTTTGGCTCTACGAACGTACATTTCCTTACGTTGCCAAATGATATCATCCCAGCTGAGCGCAAGTAATTCACTGATCCTCAAACCTGTGAGAGCATTAAATAAGCACGCATTTTTCCCACTTTGACACGATACATCAGTATCATGGAGCTTTTTCAGCTCTGCTTTTGTAAACGGTGCAGGTTCGGATGTTGTAACTTTCAGATTTTGAATACCCGTCATAGGGTTTCGTTCGAGCGCACCGTCCAGCTCCGCAAAACGAAAAACCGCTCTTAGGATGATCAGGAACTCATTGATGCTTTTGTTTTTATAATGCTTATGCAAACCATCAATAACGGCAAGGATGTCGCTGTGTGTAACACTCGCAATCTTTCTATGACCAATGCGCTTTGATAGCTTTAAGGCTTTACTCTTCTCTGATCGAAGAGTCGATGGGGCAACGCGGTTTACGCGACTTGCAATGTATTGCTCTATATAGTTTTTTACTTTTTTCTCTTGTTGATTCACGTCTCAATCTTATGGCAGCTTTGGCTGCTCTGCTGTCTTGTGAACAAACTACAAGAGTTCTTTAGCATGATCAAATATGAAAAAGCCAATAATATTAGTTACTTATTATGAAAAATCACGATTACAATGATTATCAACAGGTTAGAAAGTTAAATTTTTTTGAAAAATTTCCATATGAAACTCACACACTAAACTTTCCCCACCCAAACATCTTACGTTGGCATATTGATTCGAATAGGTGTGATATTCACTTCACATGATGCATCTCATTGGTGCGGCTGTAACTATCTAGTGATAATCAAGGCTTGTGTCTCATATTGCTGTATGTGGGTAGAACGCAAGAAAACTGATTGGGGTTCATCACTATTGTTCACCTTGTGTCGATGGCATAACTATAAAGAAACCAGATCATCCTACGACAATTACCGCACCTCATAACTCAGAAGTGCCCCATAACAAGCTAGAGCAGGAATGAGGCTATATTAAAGGTTTGTAATTTGACTTACTTTTCTTTATGCCTAGAGTTCTGACTATGTGGCCAAATTTACTAATCCACAACACATATACTTATGAAAATACACGGCCATTAAAAGAGAGTATCAGTAGATACTCTCTTCAGATTGATCTTACCTCTCTGAAGGGTGAGTCCAGTCAAAAGCCTTTAATGGGGCATCAACTGGTGTATGAGATAATGCATTGGTGAAATTTGAAATAAGTTTGCAAGCTAGGCCTGTCAACACTTCAAGCGCATGCCGCTCTGTGTATCCTACCGTTAGAAAGTTCTGCAACTTTTCATCACCTATATGACCACGATTATCTAGTAGCTCTTTAGTAAAGACATGCAACGCTTGTAGTTTGACATCAGGTAACTCATTTCCTTCCCGTAGTGCTTCAATAATGCTTTCTGGCATATTAGCTGATTTCATGATCCACGTATGACCAGGAACGCAATAGTGACAGTTGTTTTCAAAGTTTGATGTCATCAGAACCACTTGAGCTTCGAGTGGACTGAATAGTGTACTTTGCGTGAATAACTCATAAGTCTTCAAATAAGCTTGATAAGTTGCAGGAGCATCTGCTAGCACTTTATGTAAATTTGGAATTAAACCAAGTGATTTTTTAGATTGCTCCATCATTTGCTTTGATGCTTCTGGTGCTGTTTCAATATTGTGGTAGTTAAACATAATAATTCTCTCGGTTTATTATTTATTAATGGTGAAAACGTTGCGTAAGGCTTGAGTTAATCGTTCTTCGCTTGCTCTTAGTCGATAGTCTTCAGATTGATCTATCCATTGGATGACACCATGTTCATCAATTAAGATCGATGTTGGGATAGACATTGATTTGTATTCAAATGAAGTAGGAAATGGCAGCCCTAATACTGTTTTTGTTTTAGACGAGTCAGCCCCTAAAGCCTTGTGGTGTTCAACGCCGTATTGTTTAACTACTTTGAGTTCTGGGTCTGACAAAAGAAGAAGATCTAAACTATCTCGTTCGATGTGCATTTTTGCTTGTTCTGCCGTATCTCCCGACAACGCAACGACCTTAACTCCATATCGATCCAGAGTCGGTTTCATATCGTTAAACATTTTTAATTCAGCACTACAGTATGGACACCAAGCACCTCGGTAAAACTTAAGTAGAACACGTTGATTTTTTAGGTCATCAGTCGAATAAATCTCGTTGTCATATGTGGTTGATTCGAATTGTGGGAACTTATCTCCAATTGCAACCTCAATATCACCTAGAGGAGTATCTTTTTGACTGAATACCCAAATGAATTTACCACCAAGAAATATGGAAAAGCTGGACATTAAGACAACGAAAACAAAGCTCCAATGCATATTTATAATCCCACTGATAATTGCACCTAGCCCCAAAAGGACACCTGCGGCAAGTGCTAGCATAAGGATGATAGGATTTTTGGGCGGCTTGTTCTTTTTTACTTTTAGAAAGTAATGCAAACTTCCAATCACCGTTGTGGAAAATCCAAGTAGTGATAGTGCTATAGCTGAATACATCGTTTGTTCCTCATTGTTTTGCCTAATTGTTTTGCCTAATTGTACTAGTTAGTACATTTGCAATTAATGTACTAACTAGTACAATAGGTGTCAATAAGAATTTTATGTAGTTGTATAGATAAATGGCAAAGAAAAGACAGTTTGACGAGATAGAAGTGCTTGGAGTTATGGCCAAATATTTTTGGCAGCATGGTTATGCGTCGACTAAGGTGGATCAATTATCGACCGTTACAGGATTAACGAAAACCAGTATTTACAACGCGTTTGGCAACAAAGAAACCGTGTTTAAATGTATAGTAGATTTCTATGTTGAGCATCACATGTCTGTGGTACTCAGGAAACTCGACTCAAATAAATCAATATCAGAGAATCTTCAATATTTATTTGATAGTGAGTTCTTAAATCCAGAGAATGATCTACTCACTTACGGCTGCTTAATTACAAACAGTATTGTTGAATTAAAATCAAACGAACCAGCCCTCTATGAGTATGTTATTAAGAAGTTTGAACAAGGTCGTATTGCAACACTGGCATTTTTTACTCAATATGAGAAAACAGAACGACTTATTGATGGTATAGATGCAGAGCATTTGACCGACTATTTCCTTACGTTTCGTCAAGGACTCAAAGTTCAATCAAGAGGGCAAAGACCACATGAATCTCTCGCTCGATCTATACATGCATTCATGCTTGTATTGAGTACATTTGAAAAATAGATTATGCGTAGACTATTCTCGAGCTTTAGCTTTGTTGTCGAGTTTTAGATGTCTAATGATTATGAGTGCAGCACCGTAGCAACACGATTCTAGTTGAGCCAATTATTTAATCGAGCAGGTAGACTGCTTTATCCTTATCGCAATACTATTGAATGGTGCCTTTAAATGAAAACAATAAAATATAATGGACGTATTGTTTTTCAAAAACAAGATATACCCAGTTTCAAACGTATGCCGCGCGTATTTGTAGACAGTGAAGCGTGTTTTGCGTTTGTCACAAATGGCGATTTTAACGTCAGGGAACAGACAGAATCTGCTTCATTGAACAAAAACTGCGGAATACTGGCAAAATGCACCAACTACTTTTATGAAAACACTAGCTATCATAATGATGAAGGTGCAGGTGAAGCGATTGGTATCCTTCTCTATCCTGAAATATTTCAGTCACTGTTTAACTTTGATATTAGCCAGTCAAAATACAGGGTCGATTATAATATTTTGCAGGTTGAAGTGGACAAATTGCTAGAGCACTATCGTGATAGCATCAGTATATTGCTGGATTCTCCAGAGTTGGCGGATGATTTGCTTATCGAGAGCAAACTACGTGAATTTGTCATTCTTATGGCGAAAAGAACCAGCGCACCTTCTGAACTCGATTTTCTTGCTTCTATGTTTAAACCTAACTTTGCCAAATTTGAAGATATTATCCAAAGTAATCTGTATGCGGATCTGAGTGTGGATGAGTTGGCAGCATTGTGTCATATGAGTGTTTCTACTTTTAAACGTAAGTTTAAAGAGGTGTATTCAGAACCCCCAATAAAATACATTACCAAATTAAAAATCAACAAAGCTAAAGTGTTACTGAAAGATAATAGCTTACGTATCTCCGACATCGTTTTTGAAACGGGTTTCGAGTCGATTTCCACGTTTAACCGTGCCTTTAAAGGACAAACAGGCCTATCCCCTTCTCAATTTCGTTTAACCTGACACCAACGCATTTTAACCTTTCCATTCAGGTTGGCTCGTTTGAACTAATGTGAGCAATTTTTGAACTTTTATGGAGAGCCCTGTACCTCCAAATTCCATATAGTTACCCCATCAACTAAACACAGAGAAAGGTAACGAATTATGGGTATCAGCTTTAAAGAAAAATATGGTGATTGGGCACTTATCACAGGGGCAACATCAGGCATTGGCGCAGAAATGGCAAGCCAGATTGCAGCAAAAGGATTGAACGTTGTTTTGGTCGCTCGTCGAGAAAAAGAGCTTGAAGAGCAAGCTACGTTGCTTACGGAACGCTACGGAATTAAAGCAACGACCGTTTCTGCTGACTTAAGTACGTCAGAAGGCGTCGAAAAAGTTAAGCAAATTGACAAAAGTATTGGGCTACTTGTACTAGCCGCTGGTATTGAAGTTAATGGTTCGTTTGCTAAATCATCTCTAGAGCAAGAGTTGAAGATGATACAGCTTAATGTTAGCTCTGTGTTGCAACTGACTCACCACTTTACACCAACAATGATCGAAAGAAAAAGAGGCGGTATTTTAATGGTATCAAGTCTTTCTGGTCATATGGTTTCCCCATATTTTTCAAATTATGCAGGTACCAAAGCCTACGTTCTTCAGCTAGGTGCATCTCTTCATGGCGAACTTAAACCCAAAGGTATTGATGTAACGGTTCTTTCTCCTGGGTTAACAACTACACCGATGACAGCTGATAATGGTGTTGACTGGTCAAAATTACCAATGGTTGCAAAAGATCCAGCGGAAGTAGCAGAAATAGCTATCAATGGTTTGGGTAGAAAAGCAGTTGTGGTTCCAGGTAAACGTAATCGAATGACCGCTATTCTTTCTGGGATCATCCCCCACCAAAAGCAGGCAATAATGGGTGAATCAATGATTGGAAAAGCAATGCCCAATAACAAAATGTAACCCCCAACAGTTTAAAACTTTAGTGAAAGAAAAAGGAAAAAAGCAATGATTAAAGTATACGTAATATACCCAAATAACGATGATGTGATTTTTGATTTTGATTATTACTGCAACAAACATGTTCCTATGATAGGAGAGCTTCTGGGAGACGCACTAAAAGGGGCGACAGTAGATGCAGGGTTAGCAAGTGTTGTTCCTAGTGAAGCAGCGGCATATGTGGCGATTAGTACAATTTCATTTGAATCTATAGAGTCATTTCAAACGGCATTTGGCCCAAATGCAGACAAGATAAAAGCTGATGTACCGAACTTCACTAATACCGTTCCATCAATTCAGCTTTGTGAGCAAAAAATATAGAACCGCAACTCTCTACGGTGAAAATGAGCAGGATACCGAATAATAAACAATTTGGGTTCTGCTTAGTGTTATTTAATGAAAAAAATTGAAGCTAAACGCTTGATAAAAAGAGTTAAATATGAATATGAAAATCAAATTGGATATTGTGTCAGATGTGATTTGTCCTTGGTGTATTATCGGTTATAAGCGTTTAAATACCGCGATAAAAGAGCTTGGTATAGAAGATCGCATTGAGATTGAGTGGCAACCTTTTCAGTTAAATCCAGATATGCCGCTTGAAGGTGAAGACCTACGTGCCCACCTTAAAAGGAAGTACGGTACTACATTAGAAGATAGCATTCGTTTCAGAAAAGAGATGACAGAGCTTGGAGAAGACGTTGGGTTTAAATTCGACTACTTTGACGGACTAAAAGCTGTAAATACCCTTGATGCTCATATTCTTCTGGAGCATGCAAAAAGTGTAGGCAAGCAAACCGAGCTTAAAAATCGGTTATTTGCTTCGTTTTATAGCGAGCAAAAAGATATATCCAGCAAGAGTACCCTCGAGCAAGAGTTGCAAAGTCTTGGTATTAATGTTGACGAAGCAATGCAATGCCTAGATGACGATAATATGCGAAGTCATGTCCAGTCGCTGGAACAGAAATGGAAGCAAGCGGGTATATCAGGTGTTCCAACAGTTGTATTCAATCGCGAGAGCGCTATTTCTGGAGCCCAATCAGTGGATACGTATAAGCAAGTATTAACTGAATTAGCTAAAGTGTAATTCCTGCATCCCTCTAAAACGGACTTTTGCAATATTTTGGCGGTCTGAAAAAGGCAACGGTCTATATGAAACATAGAGAGCTTGAAGTCTACCTTCATCATCATATACCAGTATCAAAGTCTCTCGGTATCTGTGTGAATACTTGTAGCAGCAAAAATATCGAGATTACTGCACCATTGAGAATGAATACCAACCACATGAATACGGTGTTTGGCGGCAGCTTATCTGTTGTTGGTATTTTGGCAGGTTGGTCTTTAGTTTATGCCCAGTTGGAGGGTAAAAAACATCAAATTGTTATTCAAGAAAATAGCATTCGATACCTGAAACCCGCCAGCAAAGATGTAACAGCAGTATGTAAATATGACAACCTTACGGCGTGGTCTCGGTTTCATCGTGCGTTTCAACGCAAGGGAAAAGGTCGTGTTCAAATAGCCTGCAATCTATTTTGTGCGGATGAGTTGGTTGCTACTTTTGAGGGAATATACGTCGTTTTTAATAAAGAGTAATAAGGTCAAAATGCAATGAAAACTAAAAACTTACGCAACCAATCCAGTTTGTCACGCCCGAACTCTTCAATTTCTTCCCAACCTTGACTCCCTGCAATCACAACGCTAATGGTAAGGAACAGAATATCTAAGAGTTTATTTACAACTTATCCTGATTGGCGTGTATCTTCAATGGCTACAAAGTATTTGAATAAATTGAGCTCAGACATGGTTGACTTGGTTTGTTATCAAAAAGAAGTATAAGATAAAAAACTTAGCTTAAGGTAAAGCTTCGTGATCTTGCCCTGTACTCTACGGCTAACGTTCACCGCTCGTTTTGTAGATAAAGAGGGCGAAACTAATTATAGATCTTTGATAATTTTGGATATTTTTTCTAATCAATATTAGTCGACTTAGACAGAGTACTCTAAATGATTCCTGTCCAAATATGAGCTAGCTCGGTAAATAGCTAGCTCGGCTTTTCTTAACATTGAAATAGCACACGGCACTACAGCTTAAAAGTAACCTTGTTTAATGCCTTCGCAAGCTCCTTCAAATTCAACTGTTTGCCGTAGCGATCATACGTTACCCCTTGCTGCTTATGGCCTACGATTTCAGCTGTAATCAACTCAGAAACACCCTTTTGCTTCAACTCATCAATAAAAGTATGTCTGAATCCATAACTCGTTGGGCGGTGGCGTGGCAGCATACCAATAGATGTCTGGTACTTGGTCATTTTATTAAGGTAGGCCTTAGACCAATCGGCAAAGATGTTTTTTGGCTCATAGCTGAATAGATTATTGGTACCGCTGGACTTCCTAGTTGCAATGTACTGCAGCAATCCAAAATTAATTAGTTGACCATGGACAGGGATTTTGCGGATGCTGTTGCTATTTTTGACGTACTTACCTTCATCGTCAACATTGACAGCGAAATAGTAGCTCCCATCAGCCTCTTTTATGTCATTCACTCTTAGTTGACACACTTCAGATGGACGCATTCCTGAGTAAAGCAATATCCACGAGATCCAGCGGAACTCTACATCCTGTTCAACAAATTTTTGAGACTTGAAGAATAGCTTAAGATCCTTGAGTGACCAGCGTTCACGTTCTTCACTAGTAGGCTTGAGTGGCTTGTTATCTACCTTAATGCCGTCAAAGGGGTTCAGTGCGATGTAATTCATCATCTTAGCAAACTTAAAAAACTGAAAAGCAGCAGCAAGGTACTCTTTGTTTGTCTTATAGCTACGCCCTTCCTTGAGGAGTTGGTCACGGTACACCAACGCATGAGCCGAAGTAACAGGATCCACGGATTCAACGGGTAACAGGTTAATACAGTGACTGGCACGAGCATTTAACTGATGCACTGTTAAAGGTCTGATATTTTGCAACTTCTTACTAGCGACAAAAGCGTCTAGCGCCGCTTTTAATGAAACGACAGGGTGATTCTTTCGGTGAACTGTAGAAGTTAAGTCCCGATGTTCTGCTTTACGAACTGGAGCGGCAGATACCTCAATATCAGGTTGATTCGATTCAAACTTACTACGAACCTCATCGATAATCGCATCACAATCCGCTTTAAAGCCTTCTACACAACTTTGCCCATGAGTTTTAGTTATTAACTCTTTTAGACTAGCAGCAACGGTTAGATTGCGTTCAGAAGCAAGTTGACGGTTCTTGGTTAGTAAAGATACTTTCAGATCGAACGGAAAGCCATTATCTCGAAGTTTTTTCGGCAGACAAACACGTGTGTAGTAGGTGCAATTTGGGGCGCGGAAAAGGTACATTGTCTGAGTCAATCCTTATGGTTTGACTTGGCACCTTGCAGATATGAAAAAAGCCGTTGTAATACAACGGCTTATCTCATTTTTAATGTGGTGGAGGGATAGGGATTTGAACCCTAGAACCGCTATTAACGGTTGCCGGTTTTCAAGACCGGTGCTTTCGACCACTCAGCCATCCCTCCAACAAATTGTCATCAACAGATTAGTACACTGTTGAGGTTGTTATTTGCTAATGCAAGTAACGATACCTTTTGTATTCACCTTTCAAAAAAGTGAAAATAAATTTAAAGCCTGGCGATGTCCTACTCTCACATGGGGAAGCCCCACACTACCATCGGCGCTATTGTGTTTCACTTCTGAGTTCGGCATGGAATCAGGTGGGTCCACAATGCTATGGTCGCCAAGCAAATTTT
>NZ_JBFROW010000088.1:0-7828 GCF_041471665.1 Vibrio sp. 10N.261.51.F11
AACTTTACGGGGTCACTTCAGAATGTGGCTTTTTTTGTGCCTGCTGCTTTTGTATTTAATGGGAAGATATTTCGGATATTTTTTAGAAGCACAAAAACAACAAAGCGATTTCTCCAACGAGAGAAACCGCCATCATTTTAATCTTTGTATTGAAACGAACGAACAGCTACAAGTTATGTAGGATGTGAAACAAGATAAGCAGAGCTGCAAACTAGAGCTAAGAGCTCAGCGCGTTATCTCGGCATAGGGTAGTGATAATGTCAGTGATAGCTAATACGATCGTCGACTTCACCTTTTGATTATGTCGCCCCAAGAACATTTCAAGCATTGGGCCAGACATCGTTTCCACCATCTCCGCGTCATATTCGATAGGCATAATACGCTGAATCGCGTGCACCTTGTTGAGCTCAAATATCACATCAACTTCTGTAAAGCTGGTGTCTTCACCCTGTATTTTCGCCCACTCTTTCAAGGTAACGAAAACCTCTAGATCGTCGTAGAGTTCTTTACTGATCACGCCAAGTCCGAGTAGCAACTTAGCACGAATCATGATCTCGCCTAACGGCCCACCACTGTTGAGAAGTGGCTCGACAACGAACTTAATTGCAGTGTCGTCTTTCTTAAAGATGTTTTTTAATACGGCATCTACCGTGTCGTCCAATGCATCATAAGCAGCCATTAGGCAGGCGCTAGCACTCTCAGCTTCCGAAAGGGCTTCGAGTAATTCAGTTTCATGGCTTGTTTGTATTGGCATAACGGCTCGACAATAAGAAAGTGCCACTGGTGTGGCACTTTGATGGTTTATCATTTCAATGCTAGATAAGCTTCTTCCGCTAGTTTAACAACTTCTGAGTCACTATTCAGCTCAGAATAATGCGCTAATGTCTCAGCAAAGCCTTTTTCTGCGAACATTGCTTGAAGTTCAACCGCTTGTGGGTCGTCTTCGTTCTTGTAATGGAACGCAGCAGCGATTGCTTTTACTAGGTGAGCATTCGGTAGGCCGTACTCTAATGTACCGTTTAGAGGCTTAACTAGGCGGTCTTGCGGGCTCAGTTTACGAATTGGCTGACGACCAACGCGGTCTACTTCATCACGTAGGAACGGGTTAGCAAAACGACCTAGAATCTTTTGGATGTAGGCAGCGTGTGCTTCTGGATCAAAGCCGTAACGCTTAATCAGAACCGCACCACTCTCTTCCATCGTCGCTGTTACTTCAGCGCGGATTACGTCATCTTCGATAGAGTCTTTAATAGTCTCATGACCTGCAAGCACACCAAGGTATGCCGTTACCAAGTGACCTGTGTTTAGCGTGAACAGTTTACGCTCAACGAAAGCCATTAGGTTATCAGTGCATTCCATTCCTGGGATGTTTGGAATCTCACCTTTGAATTGTGTTTGATCTACGATCCACTCGCTGAACGTTTCAACCGTTACCGCTAGAGGATCTGTTTCGCCCGCTTCTGCCGGTGGAACAATACGGTCAACCGCAGAATCAACAAAGCCAATGTGCTCTTCAGTGAACGCTTTCATTTCATCAGAAAGGTGCTCTAACACGGCTGCTTTTAATTGGCTAGTACCGCGAACCATGTTCTCTGCCGCGATGATGTTCATTGGTGCAGTGTTGTTTGCTGCTGCACGCTTTTCAATGCCTTGAGCGATAGACTTAGAGATGATTTTAAGAACCGTAGGGCCCACTGCAGTCGTCACAAGATCAGACTCAGCAATACAATCTACTACTGCGCTTGTCGCTGAGTTTACTGCTGTCACGTTCTTAACAACTTCGACAACACACTCTTCGCCAACAATCTTAACTGGGTATTCTTGGCGTTCAATTAACGCATTTACAACCGTTTCATTTACGTCAGCAAACGTAACCTTCATACCAGCATCAGAAAGAAGCTTACCAATGAAACCACGACCGATATTACCTGCACCAAAATGTAACGCTTTCATAATTTTGACCTTATAAATATTTGAATCTAGATAGCTAACTGCTCAACAACATGCCTTGACGATGTGCCCTAGGCATTAAGCAGTAAGCTATTCAGACTGAATCTTGTTAGAAAGATTAAGACCGAAAATGAGGCCAGTAGGGGGATACCGGCCTCCTTCACTCAGGAGCTTGACTAGAGCTTTTTAGTTTCCGTTGAGAATACGTAGAACATCAGCAGGGTTTGTTGTGTTCTGTAGGCATTCCACAGCTTCTTCATCATCGAGTGAATTGGTAATAGCCATCAGCACCATGTTGTGCTCATCGCCTTGTGCGGCAATACCGATAACCATCTTCGCGATATCATCTTCATCTTCGCCCCACTGAATACCTTCAGGGTACTGACAGAAAACGATGCCGGTTTTTTGTACGTACTGTTTCGCTTCGATTGTGCCGTGTGGTACTGCGATAGACTCACCTAGGTAAGTAGACACAAGCTCTTCACGAGCAAACATGCCATCTACGTATTCTGGTGATACGTTGCCAAGTTTTACTAATTGTTCGCCAGCAAACTTGATTGCGTCTTCTTTTTGAGTCGCTTTAAGGCCAAGGAAGATGCTGTCGTCAGTGAGTGTAAGCTTGTTGCCTTCTTGCGCTGGAGCTGCAGCAGGCGCCGGAGCTTCTACTTTCGCTTCACCACTTTGAGCATCGACAAGCTCGGCAACTAGTTGGTCGTATACGCCGCCGTCTAGGAAGTTGCTTAGAGACATATGCATCGCACCTGGCACAGTGCTACGAGCACGGTCTGTTAGGTCTTTATGCGTAATAACGATTTGCGAATCAGCCGGTAGGTTGTTGATTGCGTAGTTGGTTACTTCAATGTCTAGGCCAGCTGTTGCTACTTTCTTACGTAGTAGACCTGCACCCATTGCACTTGAACCCATACCCGCATCACACGCTACATAAACTGCTTTTACATCCGCTAGGTTTACGTTTGCTTCTGCTGCTGCACCTTTAGAAGACGCTTTCATGTCTTTCATTTGTGCAGAAGCTTTCTCTAGTGAATCTTCCTCATCATCTTGCGCTGATGTTTTAAGAAGGATTGACGCTACAACAAACGATACTGCCGTTGCTGCGATAACAGATAGAATCACGCCGATGTAAGAGCCTTTTGGCGTCATCAGTAAGACTGCGAAGATAGAACCTGGAGATGCTGGAGAGATAAGGCCAGAATCGAACATTACGTTAGTGAATACACCCGCCATACCACCTGCGATTACCGCAAGAATTAGACGTGGGTTCATTAGAACGTAAGGGAAGTAAATTTCGTGGATACCCCCTAGGAAGTGGATGATAGATGCACCAGCAGCAGATTGCTTCGCGCTACCTTTACCAAACACCATGTAAGCAAGTAGAAGACCAAAACCAGGACCTGGGTTTGCTTCGATTAAGAAGAAGATTGAACGACCAATCTCTTCAGATTGCTGGATACCTAGTGGAGAGAAGATACCGTGGTTGATTGCGTTATTTAGGAATAGAATTTTCGCAGGTTCAACAAAAATAGATGCTAGAGGTAATGCACCTGCTTCTACCATTGCGTTTACGCCAGCAGCAAGTCCGCCAGATAGAATCTTAACCGCAGGACCAATCACGATGAACGCGATGATCGCACAGATCATGCCGATGATACCCGCAGAGAAGTTATTCACTAGCATTTCGAAACCACTCTTCACTTTACCGTGAACAGCTTCATCGAATTTTTTAATTGCGATACCACCTAGTGGACCCACAATCATTGCACCCATGAACATTGGGATATCAGTACCAACGATAACACCCATTGTCGTGATGGCACCTACTACCGCACCGCGGTCACCACCAACCATTTTACCACCGGTGTAACCAATCAATAGTGGCAATAGGTATGTAATCATAGGGCCAACCATTGATGCTAACGTTTCGTTAGGCCACCAACCGGTTGGGATGAATAGTGCAGTAATGAAACCCCACGCAATAAATGCGCCGATGTTTGGCATTACCATATTGGATAAGAAACGACCAAAGTTTTGAACCTTAATCTTTGCTTCTGGTGATAACATAGGTAGAACCCCGTAATGTATTGGTTGGTCAAATGACCGAAAGTGTGTACTCAAAAGTCGATTAAAATGTATCACAACATTTCTAAAATGCACCTTAGCCCAACTTTCGTGACAACCATCACACACGAAAAACACTTTAGGGTTAACAAGAGCACTTTAGATCACAAAAATACCATGAATTAAAATTACAAAGCCAAATTAATGAGAATAAATATCATTAACGCGAGATCTAGATCACACTTTATCTTGTAATACTTAAAAATAAATAGTGATCAAAATCACACTTAATAAAATATAGCATCTAAGATCTATATAAGCCGTATAAAAGAACATCGTGTCACGTATAGAAAATATGCACCCAGATGAGCAGAATCGCTAATCATGTAATTTAATTACAGAAAGAACCACATTTCCCACAAAATCAAAATCAGACATGACTTTCTACTAAAAACATAGACCAGTGAGCAGCAGTTGGCATTAGTAGATGTGATATGGTACTCGCCTGTGCTATCACATCATGTATCTCACCAAAACCCATCAGCGGATCACTCTGCTATTTGAGAAAAGACTATGTCAGACAAAATTTCCACATCCGCACTCGCTAAACAAAAAGGCATAGAAGCTAAAACTTTATTTAGCGATCTAAAAACAGCGGGTTATATCGTGCGCTCACAAGAGCGTTGGATTCTCACAGAACGGGGAGAAAGCTTTGGTGGGGAATATGTCGAACACAAGAAGTTTGGTGTCTTTATTGTCTGGCCAGAGAAACTGCTTATCGATTTGGACTCATTCTCAGGAAAAACACTCACCGCCACCCAGCTTGGCAGTGCCTTTCAACTCAGCGCAAAGAAAATCAACTTACTGCTCAACGAGCTTGGTTGGATAACAAAAGAAGAAGACGGTTGGCATGTCACCTCTACAGGCTTAAAAGCCGGAGGTGAACAAAGAGAAGACAAAGCGACTCAAAACTTATTCGTGGTATGGCACGACTCATTGGTTCGCAATAAACGTTTAAAGCAGTCTGTTGTTGAATTCCTAGGGCATGATGCTGAAAGCCACTCGACCGATGTGTCATTCTCCAGTTTTCGTCAGAAATTTGAGGCGAAGCACCGAAGCTTAGACGGGCATTATGTTCGATCAAAGGGAGAGCTGATCATTGATAACTGGCTTTATATGGCAGGAGTTGTCCATGCGTACGAGCGTCCGCTTCCGATATCAAAAGAAGTGATCAGCGATTTTTATCTACCAAGTGGCAAAGTATACATCCAGTTCTGGGGAACTGATTCTGCGCCAATCGCCGAAAATAAACGTGAAGCTACGAGAAAAATCTATGAAGAGCATGGTTTTGGTTTAATCGAAATCACGCCAGAAGATATCCCCAACCTAGACAGCGTACTTCCGCCATTATTGCGCCAATATGGTATCAAAGCGTACTAAGCTACTGAATCTAGAGATTCCACCTCCATTAAGATCACATTTATTGAATCATTATGGACATTATTAACCATAGTGATTTGATATGTTCGCTATTTTTCCCGAGTCATTCTTCTATTATCTTACACCCATCGACTTGAGCTACCGCAGATACTCGATTTATTGGGGCATGTTCGATAACTATTTAGACGTTCAATCTATTGAGATTCGTTTAAATTGGTTATCCGTTTATTGTTGACGTAACTGAACATAAAACCCTACAACATTTATTATTGATAGATATTAGGATTCAACATGACTCATCCAATCATTACTGATCTAAACACTCGTTACACAGCTAAAAAATACGATGCAGAAAAACGCATCTCTGCGGAAGACATGGAAGTAATCAAAGAAGCACTTCGCTTGTCAGCTTCTTCTATCAACTCTCAGCCTTGGAAATTCATCATCATTGAGAGTGACGCAGCAAAACAACGCTTCCACAATACTTTCGAAAACATGTTCCAGTTTAACCAACCACATGCGAAAGAAGCGTCACACACGATCCTGTTTGCTCACGATCCTAAGTACACTAAAGAGAAATTCGCGAAGCGTGCTGATACAGAAGTAAGCTCTGGTCACTTACCAGCTGAAATGTACGAGCAATTCTTAGGTGCTTACGCATTCGCAGAAATGAACACAGACGAAACAGGTTTCAACGGTAACTGGACTAAGTCTCAAGTTTACATCGCACTAGGTAACACACTGCACACACTAGCTCGTCTAGGTATCGCTTCAACACCTATGGAAGGTGTAGATGCAGCTATGATCAGCGAAGAGTTTGCTGACGAACTAGAAGGTCACGTTGTTGATGTAGCGCTAGCTATCGGCTACCACAAAGACGGCGAAGACTACAACTACGGCAAACCAAAAGCGCGCCTAGCTCTTGATGAAGTCGTTACAACACTTTAGGGCGTGTTGACCTTTCGTGGTTAAATTTTGTTCGGATGGGGACGCCTAGTCAAAAGCGTTTTAATCGCGGCGAGGGAGAAGTAGCCTAGTCATTCTAAGCAAACCTCCCTCAACAAAGAGTAAAACGCTTTTTGCGGTGGCGCCCAGCCCGAACCCTTCGGGCAGCGTTTGCTGGTCATTTCTACTGCGTTATCGGCTTCTCATGTAGGCTAGCTACACATCGATGCCTCTGCCTTGTATAAATACCCAGCAACTCACTGCAAAAATCAGCTCGAAAGATCAACACGCCCTAGTTATTGATGTGACAGAGCCCTAACCGCAGGGGTATCAGGCAAGAAAACCTCGATAAACAAGAACAAAAAAAGCCAGTCAACTGAACTGACCCCCAATAGTTGGACACCAATTATTGGGGGTCTTTTTATGTCCAAATATAGCCGAGAGCTAAAATGTATCATTGCTAGGCAATACTTAGATGGCACGTCATCTCTCTACTTAGCAAAACAATATTCAATTTCTTCAAGACAGATACGGTATTGGGCTCAAGTCTTTGCCATCCATGGTGCTGATTCATTTTTACCAACTAACCAAGCGGTTACTGCTCAGACAAAACGAAAAGCATTGAATTTAATGTGGACGAATGAATGGTCTCTCACGCACACTAGCGCAGTATTAAACCTCTCATCCCCTGGGATACTCTCTGTCTGGCTCAAACGATTTAATGAGCACGGTATCAAAGGGCTCAAAATGCGCCAGAAAGGAAGACCCTCAATGAAACAGCAACCTCAACGTACCACTAAGCCTGATGATGAAATGACACTTGAGGAGCTAAAAGAGGAGTTGGTCTATTTACGAACCGAGAATGCCGTTCTAAAAAAGTTGGAAGAGTTGGAGCAGGAAAAAAACCGTCGAACAAAGAAAAAGCGGTCATAGCTCTAACTCTTAAAAGCAAATACCCGTTAAAGCACTTACTGCACACTCTACAGCTGGCAAAAAGTGTCTTTTATTATCAGGCTCAAACGAGCAAGCGCCCAAATAGCTACGAACGTGAGCTGCGGTTGATAAAGTCAATTTATCATGAGCATAAGGGGCGATACGGCTACCGCCGAATTCACTTGGAACTAAAAAATCAGGGGTTCGAGCTTAATCACAAAACGGTTCAAAGGCTTATGGCTCAGCTCAACCTTAAATCGACGGTCAGGATTAAAAAGTATCGTTCATATCGAGGAGAGTCTGGAACAGCAGCTCCTAACGTGCTTGAAAGAGATTTTAGTGCGACTCAACCCGATGAAAAATGGGTAACTGATGTCACGGAGTTCAAAGTAAAAGAGCAGAAAGTATACTTGTCTCCCGTTGTCGACTTGTTTACTCAGGAAGTGGTTGCTTATAGAGTGGCTAAAAATGCCTGCTTGCCGCT
>NZ_JBFROW010000089.1:0-1424 GCF_041471665.1 Vibrio sp. 10N.261.51.F11
CTATCCAGCGCTTGTGTTTCAGTGAGCTGAATGACATTAGAAACCAGTGTGGCTTTATCATCTGTCCCGGCAATCGTAAGCGTGGCGGTTTGTTGCGTACTTCCACCATGGCCATCTTCTACTTGATAAGTGATAGCGATTTGTTGCGACTGACCATTGGCCAAATGGTTAAATGCGGGATTGGTGGCATCAACAATTAATGTATGACCATCAGTATCTAAGGTGATACCTGCGGGGATTTTCCCTGCCTGAAGTTGACCATCGATGGCATATTCAAGGTGACTGACGCTTAAAGCGTCGCCGTCTTTGTCCGTAGCACCTAATAGCAGATTGAGGGTGTGATGATTATCGGCCCCCTCACTGACACTGTCGGTTAAAGGTGTCACATCAGGGTTGTCGTTAACCGCCGCTAAGTTGGTGGTTGCGCCGGTGTGTGTTACACCACCGTGTGCATCTTTAACGTCATAGCGGAAGTGTACATCGCCGTTATAGTCTTTTTCTGGGGTAAAGGTAAACGTGCCATCGGCATTGTTTAGAATGGATCCATGGTCAGCATGCAGGTTTTCAATGGTTAGTTTACCGGCGTCATTGGCATCCACATCGACGGTATTCGCTAATAGTTGCGCGGTGGTTAAGGTTTGGCGTGTATCTTCACTGCCATTTGCAAGCACCACTTCTGATGAGCAATAAGGTCGGTCATTATCACCATGAATAGTAATAACAATATCGTGGGGTGTACCATCTTTTGATTGGATCGTTATTGTATCAGTTAATGTTTGCCCTTCTCCAAGTTTATCAATTGCTCTGCCTGTTGCATCCTGGCCTATTGATGCGTAATAGCTCCAATCGCCATTTGTTTGTAATATGACCTGACCATAACTTCCGTGATAAACACCTGTTTGAGCGTGGGCTTCACCGCTATCGGCATCGTTGATATTAAGGTGGCCGTCGGTATGGATTTGATCATTCCAAAGCTTGCCAATATTGCCATGTTGATGATCGGGCGAACGATCCCCCACAGAGCTATTAGTGACTGTTCCATCGGCAGCAGTAAAACTATGCCCTTCATGTACATCGCCAGTGCTATCACCGGTAAATGTTGCTGCATCTTGTGAGGCTGTTAAGGTCAGCCCAGCTTGGGTATGCGTGATGCCACCATGCGCGTCTTTGATGTCATAGTTAAATTGCACGGCACCGTTATAATCTTTTTCCGGTGAGAAGGTGAATGTACCATCTTTATTATCGATAACCGTTCCATGATCAGCCACTAAATTTGCAATGGATAATTTGCCAATATCGTTGTCGTCAACATCGCTAGAATTGGCCAGTAGCTGTGCTGGGGTGAGGACTATCTGGGTATCTTCTAAGCCATTCGCTAAACGTACTTCAGCTGATGCAACTGGGGCATCATTGGTGCCATGAAC
>NZ_JBFROW010000090.1:0-2622 GCF_041471665.1 Vibrio sp. 10N.261.51.F11
TTTAACTGATCGGCATTACCCCTTTGCGGAGCCTTTCTCTTTGTAACGATAGCTTATTTGATGGCGAAGGTCGGCAATGATAACTTCCAGATATATCGTAGAGCGATGGCACTGAGTTGTTTTAGCTATTTCAGGAATTGCTGATAATTCATGCTACAACTGCTTGTTTCTTTGGTGAGAAGAGCGCACTACTTTCAGCAGTTGTCGTCTTCTATACCTTTCCATGAATGTTGCACTTATGATCTGAAATCAGGCCTAGTTACTTATCTGTTTTGTTGTCTTCAGCGGCGTTGTTGCCTAAATTAGTTGAACCTTTTCCAAGTCCTGTGATCTGATCATTTGAAACGATTGGAATGGTGGTGATATGGGTAAAGCAAACAAGAAGATAACTAACTGGACGGAGTACAATAAGACTCTTTGTAAACGTGGTTCGGTTACATTCTGGATAGATGATTCAGCCGTAGATGCATGGCGATGCAAAACTCATCATGGTAAGCGTGGGAGAGGCTTTCAGTACTCTGATACAGCGATTGAAACCGCCTTGATGATTAAGGGCATCTTCTCTCTTCCTTTACGTGCTCTTCAAGGCTTTATCGACTCTATCTTTGAGCTATTAGATGTTCCACTAACGTCCCCTGACTACACCTGTATCAGTAAACGCTCGAAGACAGTTCAGGTCAAATATCGCAATAAATCGAGAGGGGCTATTCGCCATATAGCCATTGATTCTACTGGCCTCAAAGTCTTTGGTGAGGGGGAGTGGAAAGTGAAAAAGCATGGTACAGAAAAACGTAGGACATGGCGCAAACTGCACTTAGCTGTGGATGTGGATACTCACGAAGCGATTAGTGCGGAAGTCAGTCTTGTAAATGTAGGCGATAGTGAAGTGTTACCGACGTTACTCAACCCACTACGTAGAAAGGTCGCTGCCGTATCCGCCGATGGAGCATATGACACAAAAAATTGCCACGAGACTCTGAAAAATAAAGGCTGTACTCCGTTAATACCGCCTCGAAAGAATGCAGCTCTTTGGGAAGACGGTCATCCCAGAAACAAAGCGGTAATGGCTCTGAGAGATGGAACAATATCGGAATGGAAAACAGAGTCTGGTTATCACTATCGTTCAATATCTGAGACTGCTATGTCCCGATATAAAGGACTAACAAGCGATAAATTGAGCTTGAGATGTTACAACGCTCAAGTGGGCGAAATCATGGCGAATGTCAAAGCGATTAACAAAGTCATAGGACTAGGTATGCCCGTTAGAAGCTAACGGCTAGCTACATATGGTGTCGTTGATCTTCAAGCTGATTTGATCATATATGGACACTTCCTATTGGCAAGTAGTAAATCTGAAAGTTTTAGGTAAAAGATTGCAGACATATATCCGAGTTCAAGGACTCTTAATGATTTCCGCTGAGCATGCTCTTATCAACAACACGAACTTGAAAGTCCTAAGATCAAATCAGAGTTCCATACTCACGGTCTTACCTGTTTTCTCATTTCCACTTCATGCGCAATTTTAGATAGATAGTAATTCAGGATTATAGTGTTGCTGATTAGCCAATAAAGCCCATGCAATTCGAGCATTCCGATTAGCTAGTGCGACTATTGCAACATTCTTGTGTTTTCGTTTCAGTAAGTCATTCAACCAGCGGTGAGTATAAGTGGTTGGCTGTTGCTTTAAGTGCCCAAGAACAGCTCTTGCACCATGCACTAGTAGTCTTCGTAAATAGCCATCCCCCCGCTTGCTTATACCAAGCAATACTTGTTTGCCACCCGTTGAAAACTGCTTAGGTACAAGTCCAATCCATGCAGATACCTGCCGTCCATTATTAAAAGATGCGGGGTCACCTATACTTGCAACAAGTGCGGTGGCAGTTATAGGGCCAATTCCAGGGATCTCTGCGATTCTTTTAGAATCAACATTCGTACTGTGCCATTGTTCAATTTCTTTTGTTAACGCACTAATTCGTGAAGAAAGCTCATCAATTAGTTCTTTTAAATGAGTAACCACGCAGCGAATCGGTGGCGTCAAATTATTTTCAGCATCCTCTAAAACCAGAGGGAGATGCTTGTTAAGTGATGCACTTCCTTTAGGAAAGACAAGACCAAACTCAGCCAGCAACCCACGTAATTGATTAGTTTGGCCAGTTTTCATTGAAACTAACCTTTCTCTAGCTTTGTGAACAGAAAGGATTGATTGCTGTTCAATCGATTTTATAGGTACGAAACGCATGTTAGGGCGAGTTACCGCTTCACAGATTGCTTCAGCATCAGCGGTATCGTTCTTATTTGATTTCACATAGGGCTTAACAAACTGCGGAGGCATAAGTTTAACGTCATGACCAAATTGCTTGAATACTCTTGCCCAATAATGAGCACTGGAGCAAGCTTCCATACCAACAAGACAAGGAGGCATATTGGTCAACGTTTCGGACAACTTCTTTCTGCTGATATTTTTCTTCAAAAGAACTTTGCCTGATGAATCTACTCCGTGAAGAGCAAAAGAAGATTTAGCTAAGTCGATACCTAAAGTTGCAATGGTCATGGTCTCTTCCTCATTTATGTTACCGACTATAAGTTTAGACGGTGGGTGGAAGTGTCCATATCATTAACAAC
>NZ_JBFROW010000091.1:0-24792 GCF_041471665.1 Vibrio sp. 10N.261.51.F11
ATCTAAGCGGAGAAGAGCCCCTGAAGTATTGCAAAACCTCTAATCTGCGGGCCAAAATCAATCATCCACTACACTTCAAGCACTCTGGTACGAGGCTATAGAGCATGGCTTACAGCGAGATTGTATCGGCTCAAGTTCATTACAAGCTTTTAAAGATGTCGATAAACGGTTTGTCTATTACGGTGAGCTATCAAATACATTGTTAGACAAACCAACGGAAGACCCTGCAAGTCGTCAGCAAGCGTTGTCTGAACTCAAAAAGTACAAGACAAGCCAGTTCAATAAAACAACGTATAACAAGGTATCTAAAATTGGTTTTCTGAAAGAGGCGTTAGCAGATACTTTTTCGTCACTATTTGGAAAGCTAGGTGTGGCCGAGACATTCATAACTAAGGTCGCGCCGGACATGGCGCACTATTGGAATGAAGATACCTATTTTGGCAGTGATGTTAGGCATAGGCTAATGGTTGAACTGAAGGAAGCGCTTGATAATCAGGATGATGTGATGATTGTAGCGCACAGCCTTGGGTCGATGATCAGTTATGACGTGCTGTGGAAGTTGTCTCATTACGGAGAGTATAGACACGACTATGGTGCAGACAAGAAGGTCAACTTATTGCTGACGCTCGGGTCCCCGTTAGGCGATGAAAACGTAAAAGATAGGCTAAAAGGGAGCCGCTTGAAAGATGAGAAGAAGTACCCGTTAAACATTCAGCAATGGATAAACATTTCGGCAGAAGATGATTTTATCTCTCATGACAGCAAAATTAGAAATGACTTTAAAGATATGCTCAAACTGAATCTGATACCCGGTGGAATGAAAGACATCCACCCAGTCTATAACCTCAATATTCGCAATGGAAAAAGCAATCCCCATGCTTCTATCGGTTATCTCATTAATCCTAAATTCATCAAAGTATTGGATGAATGGCTCTCGAGTTGATTTGGTTTTACCATCGTAAATTTATAGCTACTCGTTCGTTGGAACGCAGATAAAACAAGGCCTCGCGTGTGCGAGGCCTTGTTAGACTCGTTCAACACAACACTGTTCAAAGTGATTAAGAATTTTTGTATTCGCAATAGTTAAGCTTTTTTGAAAGCGACTCTAGGCTAAGTTTTGCCAATGTGTCTTTAAACGGCGAATTATGTAAGGCAGTAGTGAGGATGTCGCGCTCTTCTGCTGAAAGCAAATTAGCATGCCTGAATAAGACGTAATCTAATGCGACGTGCAGGTACAATGTTGAGAAGTCAGGTTCAAGCAAATCGTCATTGTTATTCAACTGCCCGATAAGTGCTTTAACGCTTCTTTTAATACCTTCCTTTCCCCTAATCGTTAGCTCGTTTTGCTCAGCTTCGAAGCGGCTCAGTGCAGCACACCGAAAGGCCACTTCCATCAACGTTTTACTCACTCCCAATAACGACATACGTTGAGTGTCGCTAGCCTTGGTCACTGTTAGTTTTTCTGTTGGGTATGCTTGCATGAGGAACTCACAGATCGTTAAACTCTCGGTCAGTGCAACCCCATCACTGGTTTCTAGAACCGGAATGGTACTCAATGGATTAACTGCGACCAATGTGCTGGGTGTTTGCCACGGGTCGACCCATTCAAGAACCATTGGAGCATCACACAAATAGGCCGTTGCCAGTACTGCTCTGGAGAATGGAGATGTGTCGTTTAAATACAGTTTCATGAGCGATTCCTTTGCTAAGAACTTATTTGAGCAGTGTTTAATGTCTGCTGTTTGGTTGATGTAAATGCGATGCAGAGTATCGACAGAATCAGTGCACTCGCGCTGATCATAAATAAGAGGTTATAACTGGTGAGTTGAGGGGCGTAGTGAGCCATAACGAAGCCGACTATTCCTTGCGATATAGCAAAAGCCATTGTCATTGCTCCCCAAGATTTCGTATGGAGCTGAGTCCCGACGATTTCTAAGGTGTAGGTTGATACCAGTGTTACGGTGCCAGGCGTAAACATACCGACCAACAAAGATGAAGCAAAAAGTGCTGTTTCACTGGTGCTTAATAGTGGAAGAGCAACCCCAGCAGCTTTACAAATAAACGCCGCTAATAGTGCTTTTTTAAGTCCAAATTTATCCCCTAATATACCAGTTACTATTGGCCCAATCGCTGCTCCTATTCCAAACACAGCCCAATAAAAACCACCGCTCGCAAAACTCATTTTTAGCTCTCGAACAATATAGTCGACCCAAAAAAGAGTATGAGGTAAATAACCAATGGCGCTAAAGGTGTAGGCTAAAAGTACGCAGCTAATACTAATGCGCTTATTCTTAGATAAGGCATCAAACGTCGATGGGCTTTTATCACAATGGTTTGGTTTAGCTTCAAGAGCCCATGTCTTCCACGTCAGGACAGTTGCGAGAAAAGCGATCGCTCCCATACCTAACCATGCACTTTCAACACTTTGGTAGATAAGCAAAGGTATGATTGTTCCTGAAATCATGGCGCCGAGGCCAATGCCTGAAAATACGACGCCACTGATTCTTGCTTTCATCTCTTGAGGGTGAAGGCTGGTGATCACGGGTGGTGCGAGTACCATGAGTACGGCACCTGATATACCCGCAATGGTTCTAAGCGTTAAAAACCATTCAAAGGGCGCAGATTTTAAGGCACAACCAAGATAGCTAAAGCTACTTAACAACAAAGAGGCACGTATGAGTGTGCCTGTTGAATAATATCTTTGTAAAAAGCTCGATGCAGGAGCTCCGAATATATAGCCAATCAGTGTTGCTGCGCCGAGTATGGAGGCATCTTCGCTTGAGAACCACCCACTTTGAATGAGCACAGGCATTAATGCTATGTAGGCAAAGCGACCAATCCCGTTCCCAACTAATGTTGCTGCGAGCCCAGCGAAGGTGTTGCGGTTTAAGAGTTTTACGTGCTGCATATCTCGTACTGTTGGTTTGCATATGTAACATTACGCTAACATTTAAACTTGAACTATCTAAGCTGAGTTTTTGCTCTAATGTTTAAGGTTTGATGACAACTTACATTTTTTGTAAGTGTCAGATTGGTCATTTACATCTCTAATCTCTAGCTAGTATAGGTAAAAGCTAATGGCAGAGGGGGAGTAACTGAATATCGATCGTTACAACTATAGCCATATGTTCAATGGCAAAGAATGCCCTCTCACTCGAACGTTAATCTAAAGAGAGCGTTTAAGTTCATTTGAGAGGCTTTGATGCTAGATCCGTTCAACACAACGTTGATGAAAGCGTTGAAGTCAGTGCGGTCGGGCGTTGCCGTTGATAAAGAATAGCTGTAACCGTTCGATAGATAAAACAAGGCCTCGCATGTGCGAGGCCTTTGGTGTTCTGTAGAGCGAAACAAAGGTGCAGATGCACGTTAGCATAGGCTGCAAATCCCCTCCTAACCTCCCCCTTGGTTTACATCTCCAATCTCTTGTTGGTAATGGGAAAGGGGAGGAGCTGAATATCGATCGTGACAAGTGCAGCTATATGTTCAGCGTCAATGAATGTTCTTCTCTTCGAACGTTAATCTAATGAGAACGGTGAACTGCATTTGAGGGGAGCTAGAGGGGGAGGTTTTTGGTTTAATAGAACCGTTCCACGGGATTTCATTAACAGCGACAAATAATAATCTCCAATGAATTTCTCAAAGAAGCAAAAGCTCTCTGAATACTTATCAATCCCAAAAAATAACATTTTAAAAATGATCGTGTAACAACTTGTTAACTAACTGTATTGTTTCTGTGTTCTTTGTCTTAGTTGCATATCGTTACCAAGCTCAGAACATACCATTATTTTTGAGGATCTGAATATGAACGGAAAACTAAGAACGGCTTTATCGTTAAAACTTAAGAAGCAAGATATCTCTAACCAACCTCCAAGACTGGTGCGATCGAATGCTGCCTTTGAACCGAATCCAGCCCCGTCAGAACACCACAAAAAAGAGTCTCGCTAATTAGCTTGCTCCCTCTTAATAAGGCACTCGTGAGAGTGTCTTATTGAAGATGTCTGCTGAGGAAAGGAATGGTTTATGATTAATATACAAAACAGTCTCTATGATTTATTCGATACCCAAGGTGTGAGTCTTTCAAAAGAATATAAGGATTGCATTGAGAAATATTTAGTATCTGATTTGTCTTTCACTTCTGAGATGATGAATGGTTTGGCTCGAACTATTTTTCAAAATAAAAAGATGATGGCTTACTACCTTTTACACAATGCAATCGATGAGGCTAAAGGTGCGGCAAGGTTACGAATGATCGCAGAGCGGTATGCAGATGATGAATTAAGGCCGCTTATGTTGCGTCATTATAACGATGAGATGAATCATTCTACGTTGTTTGCCAGTCTTATTCCTTTAACTGGGTACGAGACAGAAACGCATGAACATGAAGTTCAATATGAGTTAGATAAAGTCATGAACTTTGACGATGAGCTCAAGACATTCCTGTTTAGGGTTCATTCTATTGAAATACGTTCATGGCGTTTACTGTTACTGCATTTGGCGATCATCGATGAGTCTGACGATGATTACATGAAACAAATGCGTCCAACGATTCAAAAAATCTTAGAAGATGAAATGCAGCATGTGTGTTACACCGGGAAATATGTCAGTCGTTGGTTACATGCTAAGCCACACTTAAGCAAAGTTTTTGTTGAGTGAATTACCCACACGAATAAAGAAACATGGGAAGACCTCTCTTCGATGGCTTTATTCATGCGCGATCATATTCAAGATTTTCTTTTAGAATCGGCGGCTTAAATGACTCTCTGGCTTAGGCTTTTAACATCGCGAAGCTCATTCGCGATGTTGGTTATCATCGCTATCGCGTCAGTGATAGCGAATACTGGATGGCGAGTTGTTATGAATAACTTCGCTGTCGATACTGTCGGTATGACCGGTGCTGATGTGGGTGTATTGCAGAGTGTTAGGGAAATCCCAGGCTTGCTCTCATTTACTGTTTTGTTTCTGTTGTTCATCGCTTCAGAACAAAGAGTCGCGGTATTGTCGGTTGCAACATTAGGGCTAGGTGTTGCAATGACGGGTATTTGCCTTCGATTTATGGCTTCTATTTCAGCACGACGATCATGTCTATCGGTTTCCATTATCTAGAAGCGGTGAACAAATCACTTTCAACGCAATTGTTAGCGACTGAGAACTTTAGTGAATCAATGGGAAATATTCGCTCTGCAGCCTCTTTTTTCTCGATGGTGACTTTTCTGTGCATTATGGTCGCGAGCTATCTTTTTGACGTTTCAGATAAGGCTATTTTCTTTACTTGTGGACTAATATGTTTCTCGTTGGCGGTTTACTTGGTCACGTTTCAAGATACTCACACAGAGCTTAAACAACACACCAAACTCATTGTCCGACGCGAATACACGACCTATTACATTCTTACCTTTTTGAGTGGGGCAAGAAGACAGATCTTTGTGGCATTTGCTGGCTTACTGATGGTGACCAAGTTTCAATATTCGATTGCGATGATGGCTGCTTTATTTATGGTATCTAGCTTAGCAGCGACTCTTGCTTTACCTTATGTTGGGAGATTTATCGATCGAGTAGGAGAGAGGCAAGCTTTGGTCATTGAGTATGCCGCGTTAGTGCTGGTGTTCCTATCTTACGCATTTGTGGATGATCATTATGCGGCAGCGGGGTTGTATGTTATCGACAGTATCATTTTTAGTTTTGCGATCGCTTTGAACACCTACTTTAAAAAGACAATTAGGGAAGATGAAGTGGCTTCAACGGCGAGTTTGTCATTCACGATTAACCATATTGCAGCGGTATTCTTACCATTTTTGTTGGGAATCATCTGGATGTCTGGTTATCAATGGGTGTTTGTTTCTGGAGCAGTGATTGCTTTGATTAGTCTGTTGGTATCGTTGACTATGGGCACGCAGCTTCATCAGCGAATTAATGGATTTAATAAGCTACAGAGCCAATAGCGACACTCATTTTTCTCACTAGTTTGATAAATAAAACTAAGGCCTCGCGATTGCGAGGCCTTTTTGTTCCGGCTAAAACTCAATATTAATCGAGTTTAACGGAAGCTTGGGATAATCGCTGGAATCCCCGGTAGAAGGCCAACCAACGCCATCACGCCACTTAGTACAATAAACATAATGCCAGGCAACACCCAACGGCTCATTTTACTAAGCTCACTACTACGTTCTTTACAACCGACTAAGCCTAAGTTATCCAACAGCATAGTGAGAGCCCAACCAAATGCAGGGTTAACGAGCGCCGAAGAAAATACGACAATCGCTGCCGATTGCGTGGTTTTTCCTTCACGCGTCATTTCCATGCCAGCTTCTAGCAATGGCACAAATACCCCAACAATGAGTGCTACACAAAGTACAGGCTGCCAGATAGCTAGATCCATCGGGTAACCCCAAACCGCGGCGATGATACAGAACAGAGCTGTGAGCAATGCGCCGGCAGGAATAGGGCGTTTAGCAATCGCCGCCGGTACGATATAAGTACCCCATGAAGACGTAAAGTTAGTACCACCGAGCAGAGAACCGAACGTTTGACGAATTGAAGCCGTGGTCATGGTGTCGTCAATGTTCATGTGTACTTTTTCGGTACGTTCTGGATAGCTGATCTTTTGGAATACTTGATGCCCTAAGAAATCTGGCGACCACATCGCCACGGCTAGAATCGCAAACGGCAATACCACCATGAAGTGTTCAATCGTCGGTAGGCCAAGCATCCAGCCTGTATCTTCTCCCCACCAATACATAGGGTTCATGTTAGGCAAACCTGGCTCTGTGTGGAAAGCAAATGGGGCACCCATGGCAAATGCAATCGTACCACCCAGTAAACAACTAAGAGGTACGGCTAACCAACGTTTGCGGAAGTGTTCCAATAACGCGTACAAGATAATGGTGCAAAAGATGACGACAAACGCGATGTGGCTCATGCCAATTCCTTCAGCCCAAGCGAACAGCTTTTTCACTTGAGAAGCGGTTCCAACAAAGCCAAGGTAGAGCAATAATCCGCCACATACGCCTTTACTGGTGAGGTTGGCCAACATACTGCCACCTTTACTGATGGCTAAGATTAGGCCAAAAGCGCCAATCAGCAATCCAAACGCCATAGGGTGTCCGCCTGCTGCAACCACAATCGGAATTAAAGGAATGAGTGGGCCGTGTGTACCTGCGAGGTTCGCGGTCGGTAACAGGAAGCCAGAGAAAATAATAATGAAAACAGAGGCGATGAGGAGTTCATAACGAACGTTTTCTAGAATGAAGTCTTCATTTAATCCGAGAGCCCCAGCAAAGGTGGCTGCAATAGCGCCCACCATAACCACTTTACCAATGGTCGCCGCCATCGCTGGGATGGTGTCTTCTATCTCAAATCGATAATCTTTAAACGGCAAATTTGGACGCCAGCGCTTAGGCGACATGATTTGCAATTCGTGTTCTAGATACTGTTCTCGGGATTCAAACTCTGAGCTTGGTTTATGTTGTTGTTCATAGGTGAGTTCATCCTCATTGGCTTGAGGCTTCTCTGTTTGTATATGTGCGGACTCTAAAGTAGTGCTCATTTTGATTCCTTTCGTTCACACTCTTAGGTGTGTTATTCCAACAAACGTTGTTGACTCACGGTATGAAGTGCAAACAATGCGTCAACTTATAATTAAAAACTCATTAACATTTAGTTGTTAGTACCTTATACCAAACCAAAAAAAACAAATAGACTCAGTCGGTTAGACATTAGTCGTAGAGTCGGACGACTAGTATTAGACCCTGTAGATAGTATGTGTCTGGTTATTTGTAGTCCCTTAATTTCTCCCACGTTCTGCACTTGATAGTGATAGAATCTCCGCATTAGAGTTATCGAGAAACTAGGTATTTATAAACAATGTTTATCCATCACGTAAATGGCATCGACTGGCTGGTAATTACAGCCTTTGAAGAACTGAAAACTATGTTTATCGAAGATGCAGGCCCAATCCCAGCTTGCTTTTCTACCGCCAGCGAGTTGAGCCTGATTGATCAAGCCAAACGCAGTTATGGATTTTTGCCTAAACTCCGCGGTGTGATCACCGATACCGGCACTTTTCAAAGTAGAGATATTGAAGAAGATTTGAACCCACAGCTTGCGTGTATCGTTGAAGGGCGTGGTCGGGTTTTTATCTATCACGGCGACTACGTGGCTTTTGTCGATGACGAGCAAACCTTCATTACCCGTATGGACTGAGAGTGATTCAGTGAGTTGAGATCGGCGAATTGGTAAATCGGCGAGTTAGCCCACCTAGAATTTAAAACTAAAGGATTAATATGATGGCAAAAACGATCTCATTGGTACTTGGCAGTGGTGGCGCAAGAGGCTTGGTTCACGTTGGAGTCATCCGCTGGTTAATTGAGCATGGCTATCAGATAAAATCCATTTCTGGCTGTTCAATTGGCGCACTTATCGGTGGTGTCTACGCTGCGGGCAAGTTGGATGAATTTGAAGAGTGGGTCACCAGTATCGACCAAGGTGATATGGCGATGTTGTTGGACTTTTCATGGCAGTCGAGTGGTATGTTCAAAGGGGACAAGATCATCGACACTCTGCGTGGACTGATCGGCGAGATTTCAATTGAAGATCTGCCCATCCCTTATACCGCAGTTGCCGCTAACGTCGCCGATGAAAAAGAGGTTTGGCTGCAATCAGGTTCTCTGTTTGATGCCATTCGCGCCTCTATCTCTTTGCCACTGTTCTTGACCCCTCACGTTATCAATGGAGAAGTGCTGATTGATGGCGGCGTTCTTAATCCCGTACCGATTGCGCCTACCTTTGGTGATAATACAGACTTTACACTGGCTGTGAATTTAGGTGGTGAACCTGAAATGGTTAAACAGGAAGTGATACCGGTTTCCCTGCCAACAAAAGAGAGCAACCTGCATGAGAAGGTTGTGCATTTTATCGATAACCTCGGTAGCAGTGTAAAAAGCAAAATGAGCTTCAACTTTGCTTTTTACGATATTGCCAACCAAGCATTTGATGCGATGCAATCGACCATTGCTCGCCAAAAGTTGGCCGCTTACCCCGCCGATATCACGCTTGAGATCCCACGCAATGCTTGTGGCACCCTAGAGTTTGATCGCTCACAAGAGATGATCGACAGAGGCTACCACTTAGCACAGGCTAAACTGGGCAATCGACTTTAATGTATTTGCTGCTGAATGAGGGTAGCTATGGAAACTGAACTCAAACTATCTGAACTCAAAGAATTGGTCACAACAAAAGATGTCATCGTGCTCACCAGCATAGAAGAGCCTGCTGTATCTTGGTTGATAGATTGCTATCAAGAGAATGCTGATATCCAAATTATCGAAAACGCACACCAACTAGATACTGAAGCGATTTTGCGGCAATGCAGAAGCAGCCTTAACGAAAGTAAAAAGGTCATCCTTACAGCGCAGTTTCGTAGTCAACTGCCTATCATCAATATCGCTTCACTGTGTAATGATCAGCGCAAATCATTGATCAATATTGAGCTATCAGGCTGGGATGAAGACAAACGCGTTCCTCATTCTTACAGTAGTTTCTAGCTTATATTTGTTGCTAGGTAACTGCAGTTTTTAGGTAACCGACAGCGTCTCTATAACCAGAGCAGTTCAACACAAGGTTGATCAAAGCGGTTAAGTCAGTGTCCGGAATTTGTTGACCACTACAGGGTGGTTGTATCGAATCAGGAGTAGAAAAGTCTCTTGAGATTTTACTTGTCTAAATTGTGCTTAATTATTTGTTCCACCACACCATTCATCGTCCTTGAGCTAATCTCCGGTTTCAAATACAAGGAATGATACTCAACTCCTGTTCGGTCTATATAGGCTGCTTGTAAGCCAGCGGATAGCGCACCATGAGTGTCCCAATCATGAGTAGCGACAAGACGAAGGTTTTCGACAGGCTCTTTTAAAGTTTCGGCTGCAAAGTTATACACATCTGAATTGGGTTTGAAACTGCCTGTTTCTTCAACGGAAATGACGGTGTCGAAATAATCTTCTAAGCCTGAGTTCTTGATTTGAGAAGTGATGAGATCGAGGGATGAGTTGGAAAAAGCGACGGTTTTAAACCCGTTCTCGCGCAATTTGAGCAAAGACGCTTTGATATCTGTGTGCGGTGGTAGATTGGCAAAAGAAGTTAACAAGGCACCTTTGCTTTCCGCCGTTA
This sequence comes from Vibrio sp. 10N.261.51.F11, assembly GCF_041471665.1. Classification (NCBI taxonomy): domain Bacteria; kingdom Pseudomonadati; phylum Pseudomonadota; class Gammaproteobacteria; order Vibrionales; family Vibrionaceae; genus Vibrio; species Vibrio sp. 10N.261.51.F11. Next base: position 10,162 of record NZ_JBFROW010000091.1, read on the forward strand.
AATCACACTTGTACCGTTGTGCAATAGCGTTGAGCGCTGCATTCGCTAATTCAGAAAAAGTAGATTTTACGTTTGTTGCGATGCAAACCGTTGAAGAGTGTAAAAGCTTTGAAAACCAAAGTGATAATGCATCCTCCTTTCCAAACACCGCTTTAAATTTAGGCTGTAATGACTCCAAATTTAAAACCGTTTCGTTTATATCAAAAAGTATCACTTCTTTTTTCATGCAAAGCCCCCAGATTTAATTGAATTTTATGCTTACATAATCTGCTCTGACGATATGGTTTTCAACCTCCATTCAAGTAACTAAAGCTTTGCTCTCTAATTTGAAAAGAAGCTGGAATGCGTCAACGACAACCCGCCAACTCAAATCTGGCGTTGCTTTATGAGTATCATGCAACGCCAAATCTGAAACGATTTAGCTTAATTTGCGGCTTCGATGGTGCCTTTGAAAGTGCTGTCTAAAAAGTCATTGATCTCTTGTGAGTGGTAAATTGAGATAATCTTTTTATACGTTTCATTATTTTTGTCTTCTTCTCGCGCCGCAACAACCATCACTGCTAAAGGTGCGTCTTTTTTCTCTAAGTAAATGCCTTGTTTCTTAGGGTCGAGTCCAGCCGACATTACATAGTTCATGGTGATTGCAGCAGCATCTACATCGTCAAGAGAGCGGGGTAGCTGCGCGGCATCCACTTCAACAAATCGAATGTTCTTCGGGTTGCTAACAATATCGTTTAAAGACGCGTTGAAACCAGCGTTGTCTTTTAATGAGATCAGCCCTGCATCTTCAAGCAGTAATAGTCCACGCCCGCCATTCGTTGGATCGTTTGGAATCGCGATTCGAGCGTTTTCGGGAATAGAATCAAGCGAAGTGTACTTGTTCGAGTAAACGCCCATACGCATCAAAATTGAACGTCCGATAGAAACTAACTGGCTATCGTGATTGGCATTAAAGTTATCGAGGAATGGCTGATGCTGGTAACTGTTCAGTTGGATACTTCCATCATCTAATGCTGCGTTAGGGGTGATATAGTCTGAGAACTCGACGAGTTCAATGTTTATCCCTTGCTTTGCTGCTTCTTTGGCAACAGCTTGTACAACTTGTGCATGTGGGCCAACTGTCGCCCCAATCTTGATGACAGCCTCGTCTTTTTTTCCACATCCTGTTACACCGAATACGAAAGCTAATGCCAACAGGGATGCTGTGATTTTTTTGTAGCTGTTCATGATAACTCCATTTAATAAATAAAAGACATGTAGACGTCTAGCTATCTATATTATCTATTTGCGCGATCGGGTCAATAGGTTTGTTTGAAGCGAAGTTACATTGATGAGCGGTTAAGTCAGTGAATCAACGAGGCTTCTGTACGTGAGACTCGACCGACAATCCCCTTCTAACCCCCTTGGTTTACATCTCAAACCTATTGTTGGTAATGGGAAAAGGGAGGAACTGATTACCGACCAACAAAGGCCTCGCGAGTGCGAGGCCTTTTGGGTTTTGTAGGGAATAGGGCAGTCACTCGGAATCTAAAGAAAACGGGTTCAGTAAAGCTAACTATTAAGAAAGCTTTTGGTTAAAGAACTCAAGTGTACGTTTCCAAGCTAACTCTGCTTCTTCTTCAGCATAGCGGCCAGTTGAATCGTTATGGAAGCCATGGTTCACGCCGTCATAGATGTAAGCTGTGTAGTCTGCTTCGTTCTCTTTGAGTTCGGCTTCATAATCTGGCCAAGTCGCATTCACGCGTTTATCGATTCCCGCAAATTGGATGAGCAAGGGGCCTTTTACATTTTTTCTTAAATCTGGTGCGGCAGGAGTACCATAAAATGGAACGCCTGCATCGAGTTGCTCTGGCATGACAGCGGCCAACATATTCACGATATAGCCACCGAAGCAGAAACCGACTGCGCCTAGCTTACCGTTACTTTTTTCATGGGACTTCAAGAAGTTTGCCGCTGCGATAAAGTCTTCTTCGATTTTCTCTTTTGATAGCGACTTCTGCATCGTTCGACCTTCATCATCATTACCTGGATACCCGCCAAGCGAATAGAGTGCATCAGGTGCAAACGCAATAAACCCCGCCGCTGCGAGTCGTCTTGCCACATCCTTTATGTATGGATTGAGGCCTCTATTTTCATGAATGACCAATACAACAGGCGCATTGCCCTCTAACTCTTTGGGTACAACCAAGTAACCATAGCCTTCGCCGTGTCCTTTAGGTGAAGGAAACTTCTCGTAGGTTGCTTTGATGGAAGGGTCATTGAAAGAGACTTGCTCTGCCTGCGCATAATTAGGAATCAGTGCAGAAGTTAGCGTCGTCATGGTTAAGCCAAGTACAGCTAGCCCAGATAGACGAGCCATAAACTCTCTGCGATCAATCAGGCCGTGTGCATATTCGTCGTACCAATCAAATGCTTCTTGAGGGATAGATCGAGTCGGCGTTGATTGAGATTCGGTATTTGGATTCATAACTTTTCCTTGTTGTGAGTTGTTTGACCAATCAACTATAGTGGAAAATTTGATATAATTGAACGATCGCTCAATAATTTTTGAGCTATTTGTTATATCAAAGTACAAAAATTAGATGACAGTCCGATAAAACGATCACTTCGAATCGATTTCCATCGCTTTGGTTTGTTTTACGGAGCAATTCAATACAAGGTTGATTTGAGGGTTAAGTCAGTGAAGTCGGATGTGATGATTGTTTGTTTTTAGGGAGGCTCTAAATCGAAGTTGGGCACATTAGAGCTAGGCTTATTTTCCGCAGACATGGACAAGTAAGTTTCAATGCAAAACGCTTGATTTTACTCTGGTATAATCTTTCTCATAGGGACGACCTTAGCGTTATCAGAACCTTCTTGATGAGAGATAAAATAGATGTTGAAACTTCTGCGTCAGATAAAAAAATGGAAACTTGTAACGTTTGGCTTACTGATGCTCATTGCCGCTTTTTTTATCTACAACCAGTTCGGGAACCGTATGTCCCGTGTCGACGAGGCAAAATTTCTAATCGGCCAACTGAATACTGTTTTGGATGCCGCTGAGCAATATTCTCGTGATAATGGCTCTCTGCCTCCTATTGCTTCCGATACCGATACGAACTTCGGCTACTTAAACATCAATCACTTAATTGCAAATCCGGGCTTATCCACATGGAAAGGGCCGTACCTACCTTATGAAGATACATGGATAGGTGGCGATCAGTACATCGACCACCCAGATTACATAGCAACGCAATTACTGCTTAAGGAAAAGGATAGTCTTTGGATAAGAGGAAGCTCCGAGACAGGTTGCGAATCGTCATCATCCACTTGCTCTGTTGCAGCTTGTATCTGGTGGGTACCAACAAAAGTCGCACAAGAAATTAATAAGATTGTGGACGGCAGTTCGAGTATAGAAAGCTCAGATGCGACAGGAAAAATACGTTACGAAAAAGCTTTTGGTGGCGCTCTTATCTGTATGATTGGAGATGATTATCCAATGCCTTCAGCACAGACAAATTAAGTCGTTTCTAATTACCTCACTGGCAACTTGGTCTTAGTTTTTACCTGACCGAAGGCGAAGCTGGATTCAATAGAAGCAATATTAGGCAGGCGAGTTAGTTGTTTACGGATGAACTGCTCGTAGCTTTTTAGCGATTCACTGACTACATGCAATAGGTAGTCGTGATTGCCCGTCATCAGAAAACACTCTAACACCTCGTCAATCACTTCAATGTGCTGCTCAAAGTCTCGCATGTTCTCTTCTGTCGGCTTTTCAAGTTTCACCAACACAAACACATTGACTGGCAGGCCACACGCTTCTTGGTCGACACTGGCGTGGTAACCACGAATTATCCCTTGTTTCTCTAATGCTCGAACTCGGCGTAAGCAAGGAGAGGGCGACAGTGCTACTCGATCGGCCAACTCTTGATTAGACAGCCGAGCGTTGTTTTGCAGTTCAGCCAGTATTTTCTTGTCGATCTCGTCCATTGGCATAATCCATCAATATTGAATTTAGTTTGGCAATATTATTGCTCAAAGTGTATGTCTTACTTCGCAAATAGCAATTTTTAACATCAGTACAAAACTAAAATTAAAGGAGGAACAACAAGCATGGAATGACTTAAGAATTATGAATACTTCAACTCAACTTAGCCCGCTGCGTAAAACCACCAAACACGAACAAGCAGAAGCCCTTGCGATTGAGCAAGCAAAGCACTTTGGTATCGATCCAAACAGTGATTACGGCGTCACGCTTATCGAACTGGCGACGACGCTGTACAAAGCCAATACCAAGACTCACGACCTTTGGGCATTGACCGTTGATGGACTTTCAGAACTCGACAAGAGTGACCGAATCGCCTGGTTTAACGCCAAACGTTTCCTGTCATTCCAGATCGCTAAGATCCTCGATAACCTGCAAAACCCGATGCGTGCCACTTACCAATCCATTGCCACCAATAATGGCAACTTTGCGTCTAAAGGCGCGTATCCTATCTTCGATAATGTGGCGGCTATCTTCTCGGCAAGCCCGGTTATTACACGTACCGCGACCTATTTATTTGCCTGTACAGAATGGATTGAAGATGCGTTCAACGGTAAAGAACCGCTGCACGATATTTATTCTCGACTGCTTAACCCAACCTCGATTTCACTGGCTAACCATATGGTTGATATCGAGGCAGGCTCTAGAGCCAACGAATACCTCGCATGGAACTTTAATTCGGGTATGGCGGCCATTGATGGATTGTTGAGCCATTTACTTGGACATGAAGACATAGTCTTGGCTTCACGTAATATCTATGGCGGTTCTTACCAGTTGTTGGAAGATTGGTTTGGGAAACCGTCTAACCTAAATGTCGCGGTGGAGTGGGTGGATGGTTACTCCGGTGATGAGTTTGCGACGCGCCTTGATGAGGTTGCTCATAAATACGCAGATCGCATCGCTGCGGGTAAGAAAATCTACGTCTACCTAGAGTCACCGTGTAACCCGCATGGATACGTGTTGGATGTTGCTAGCATTAGTAAAGCTGGTCACTCTCGTGGTTGGGACGTAATTGTTGACTCGACAGTGGGGACTCCATTGCTGCATCCAGTACTAAAACGCGACGATGTGGCTGAAAGACCCGATTATGTGATTCACTCCTACACCAAAGAACTGGCGGGTTCTGGCACCACAACCGCTGGAGTTGTGATTGGCCGCAACGAGACCATGTTTATTCCAAAAGGAGAGGAGGTCACTTTCACCAAGTCCAACGGCGATGAGGTCACCATTCCATGGAACGAAACGCTGTTTTGGAATGTGTACTACATTAAGGGCGCATTCCTAGACGCAGACAAAGCGTTTGAAGTGCTCAATGGTATGAAAACGTATGAGATGCGAGTGGTGCAAAAAACGATTAATACACTGACTCTCGCGAAGATCTTTGATGCTCACCCTGACATCAACGTATCGTGTCCTGCTTTGCCAGACAGTGACAACTATGAACACTGCCAGAACAACATGTACTTGGGTTTGCCAGCGGCGCTTTTCACAATCGATATGGAAGGTAACGGCGATCGTGCGCCAATCAATCGAGATGGATTCAAACAGTTCTTCGACATGCTTGAGCCAGCAATCGGCATGCAAGTGAGCTTAGGGCAAACCAACACCGTGGCGCTGTGCCCAGCCCTGACTACGCACTCAGAACTCAGTGATGAAGCGCTCAATGAAGCCGGTATCAAACCGACGACAATGCGTATCTCTATTGGCTTGGAAGATCCTCGAATGTTCATTGCTCATATTGTCGAGGCGGCTAAATTGTCGATTGACCGCAACCACGTAGATTTCTCATCCAGCTTCCCGAGTGGTGACAATATCGATGAAATCTATATGCAAACTTATATGGATGTACACCAGAGGTTTGTGAAAAGCTTGCCGAAGTTCAGTGAGCTGAGTCAGTAACTTAGGTCGGTAACTTAGCTCAGTAAGAAAAGTTAACAAGATTAGTCAGTTAAAAGGCCGTCAATAAAAAAGCACCCTGCTGACTCAGTAGTCGGTAGGGTGCTTTCTTGATATAGAACCTAGTGACCATATTGGTTTACCAAGTCACTTACTATTTTGGCTGGTGGCCTGTCTTTTTCGCAAGCTCTTGCATAGCCTCGGCAAACGTAGTTGTTCCGCCTTTCGCTTTAACCTGAACCACCTTATATCCTTGGCTTTCCAGCGCTTGGCGCTCTTCTAAAACGGCTTTGTCATCTGGCTGACTGCCTTGCACAGGCTGATGAATGTAACACCCTTCTAATTGACCATCTTCGACCAGTTGGTGATGTTTCAGTGCATTGATATCAAAATTCATAGTAAGTCTTTTCGCTTTAAATGGAGAGTCTCTGCGGCAAAGGCCGCGAGTCTTTATAATTTTATGGTTTGTACAATAGGCATTTTAACCATAAGAAGCTAGTTCAAATTCAGTAATCTAATGGAATGTAACTGGGTACGGGTATGTTCAGCGATAAAGAATGTTCTCCCCCTCGCTCGTTAATCTAAAGAGATCGTTGTTGGTCATTTGAGGGGGAGCTAGAGGGGGAGGTTTTTAATGATCAACTTGAATCTGAGTGTTGGTCATCATTGCGATTAGCTTGGCCACTCGGGCGCGCATCTCACGTCTATCAACAATCATGTCTAAAGCACCATGCTCGAGTAGGAACTCACTCTGCTGAAAATCGTCAGGTAATTTTTCACGTACTGTTTGTTCTATCACCCTGCGACCGGCAAAACCAATTCGCGCTTTAGGTTCACCTATATTGATGTCACCGAGCATAGCTATACTTGCCGAGACTCCACCAAAGGTTTGGTCGGTTAACACGGATATATAAGGGAGCTTTGCATCGGATAGTCGCTTTAACGCAGCACTGGTTTTGGCCATCTGCATTAATGCCATTAGCGATTCTTGCATGCGAGCTCCACCACAAGCCGAAAAACAGACTAATCCACAATTAGCCTCAATGGCTGAGTTAACCGCGTCAACAAAGCGAGCCCCAACAACGCTACTCATTGAACCTGCCATAAAAGAAAATTCGAAAGCACACGCCACTACCGGAAGTCCCAAAAGTTCTCCTTTTGCAGCGACTAGGGCATCTTTTTCGCCCGTGCTTTTTTGAGCAAGTGCGATACGTTCTTTGTAGCGTTTCTGATCCTTAAAATTGAGTAAGTCTTGTGGTTCATGTTGGCTACCAATTTCAGTCATCACTCCTTTATCCAAGAAGCTGTCTAAACGACAGCGTGCTGTCATCCTCATGTGATGATCACACTTTGGGCAGACCTCCAGGTTTTCTCTAAGGGCTAATCGGTATAAGACTTGATCACACGCAGAGCACTTGGTCCATACCCCTTCAGGAATAGAAGCTTTACGGGTACTTATTATATTCTTCTTATCTAATAGCTTTTCTAACCAACTCATTGGAAACCTTATCCAGTTCACTTTAATGATGAGCATTGTATAAGCCTGTTTTTGGTAATAAAGTGCTTAAAATTGGCTTTATAATCCTATTTGGTGGGATTGTTGGTGTCGGCGGATTATTGATATGGATGAGGTTAATGGGAATGCTTGAGAAGATTGACCAACAATGGCTAAAAAGTTTTCACTGTGTTTATGAGAACAATAGCTTTAAAAGAGCGGCGGAGTTTTTGTGTTTACCGACCTCAAATGTAAGTCGTCACATTGCTTTATTAGAAGAGCGGTTAGATGCTCGATTGTTCGATAGAACGACGCGCCGTATAGCCCCGACAGAAGCAGGCGAGCATCTTTATTTACGTACTCAGCCTTTATTGGACAAGCTTAACGAAGCGCTTACGGAGGTAACGCAGCACTCACGTCATGTGGTGGGGCAGCTCAATGTTCTAATGCCTGATTCACAGGAACTCGCTCAAGCCGTTGTTTCATTCTGCACCAAATACCCATCTATTTCATTGTGTTGCGATACAAGCATCAGCCCTAAAGAGGACTTGCTCGATGGATTTGACGTTATTCTGAGTTTTCATCGAGGGAAACTTGAGGATAACAATTGGATAGCGAAAGAGATTAAACGTTGGTCTAGCGTTGTTGTGGCTTCCCCCAAACTTCTTCGCACATCTTCCAAGCCTTTTAAGATTACGGATTTGAAACATGTACCGTGTATTAATAGCTTTACCGCACTAAACGGAACGCCATGGGTATTTAAGAACGAAACAAGTGAGGTGATTACTCAAAGAGTAAAATCTGCGTTTAAAGTGAATAGTGGACAACTTGCTAAAGCTGGCGCATTGGTTGGTTTGGGCTTTGCGATACTTCCTAAAGAACTCTGTCGTCACGAGATCGAGACAGGCGAACTAGAGATCATAGAACTTGAATATCAACCTGAAGATTTAGTTCTATACGCTTTTTATGCATCAAGAAAACACATAGCGAAAAAGGTTCCGGCTTTCATTGAGCACTTACAGGATCAAGGGAAGTAACTTGGGTTTGTGTGTGAGGTTCCACTGTTAAACTCCTCTTAAGCTCACCTTGATTCAGTCTTCTAACGTTTCAATACACCCTTATCTGACCTTTTCGCTCAACCATCGAGCGAAATCGGTACAAATCATAAACCTTTCCAAATGTGGAATCCACACTTCTTTTATTGGCTCTATTTTCCAATTGTGAATGGTTATAACCTAGTTTTCGTAGAAAAGAGGATTGAATAAGCCGTGAGCGCGGCGCTTTATAACGAATGAAAACTAGGCACAAACATGAACGAAAATTTTTATAGATACGCAATTTACACTGTTTTTTCAGCGGCAGCATTGTTCTCCGCTTTTTTAGTCACCTCAGATAATGTTTCCCCTTTCACCACTCAAGCGACTTTGTATCGTAACGTGGCGACCATTGCGCCAGAAGTGTCCGGCGTAATTACCGACGTCATGGTTAGTAATGGCGAGTTGGTTGAAAAAGGTCAGCCATTATTTGCTATCGATGCCAGTAGCTACCAATTGAAAGTGGCACAAGCGCAAGCCGAACTGCATCAAGCGCGTGATTCTGACTCAGCGAAATGGCAGCAATTAGCAGCAGCGAAACAAACACAAAGCCAACGAGAATTCGAATATCACAACGCGAAACAGAAACTCGCACGTAACCAAAAACTGCGTAACAAAGGGCTTGCGACTGAACAAGATCTTGATGATGCAATCACCAATACACAAGTTGCGAGTAGTGCGGTTGAAGCTGCGAACGCGGAAGTGGAACGCATTGAGGTTGAGTTATCGACCCAAGACCGCACAGCGGCCATTGAATTAGCAGAAGCAAAACTTGCGAGTGCGGAACTGGATTTAGGCCACACTCAAGTCGTCGCGCAAACGGAAGGTGTCGTGACCAACTTACAATTGCAATCGGGCAGTTATATCACTCAAGGCACTTCATCATTGCTGCTGGTGGACGAAGCTCATGCGTGGATCAGTGCAGACTTCAATGAGAAAGGCATTGATAAGCTTACTAATGGCCGCGAAGTTTTGGTCTCTTTTGATGCGCTACCGGGCAAAGTCTTTACGGGTGAAGTGAGTAGCCAAGAGCGTGCGATTTACGACACCAGTAATGCCAATGGCAAGCTGTCTAGCGTGACTAATGATACGCGTTGGATCCGTGAGCAACAGAAAGTACGTACCCGCATTACAGTTAACGAACTGGATCCTTCGATGATCTCAGGTTCACGAGTGAGTGTGATTGTTGAAAGCGGTAACCCAATAATGCACGTTATTGGCTCGGCTTGGATTCACTTGGTTTCAACATTTCGCTACATCTATTAGTAGGAGATGACTATGTGGACATTCGAAAACACCGCACAGGGTCATTCTCAACGTAATGAAGCGCTGCGTGTCGCACTTACTGTGACGATTTGTATGGTGTTGGGAAAGCTACTAAACCTAGACTCTCCCGTTTATCTGGCGTTGTATCCAACCATCATCATGACCAAGAATAAAGATTACTCTTGGCTTGGTCTGATCCGTACCTTGGCACCCACTTTATTGGCAGCAAGTACAGCGTTGGTGGTGACTGAGGTATTTTCACAGCATCCGTTTGTGGTGTGGACCATCAGCCTGTTCTTCTTCGACTTTATGCGTCGTCGAGCCACTACGCCAGCGAAGAAAGGTAAAATGTTGATGCCAACCTTCGACTGGATTTTGATTGTGGTGTTTGCTCAGCATACCACCATGGATATGCCGATGCGTATTCATGAAATTTTGGTATCCATGTTGATTACCATGGTAGTAGCAAAAACCATGGTGGCTCTGTTCCCTGTTGAGCAAGGAAACAAGCCTCCTGTATTTAAAGAACAGCCTGTCACATTTGAGAGCAGAGCAATTTCACTCGCGTTGATTGGTCTTGGTTTGGCATTCTTGATGATTGTCGACATTATCTCTGCAACGTTCTGCATGGTGCCAGTGATTGCTGCTGCAACCCAAACCACACACAAAAGCTTTATCGACGTGGTTGACCGCCGTTTTCAAACTCAAGTGGGCGGCTGTGCATTCGCCGTGGTGTTCACCTTGTTGATGGCAGGGCATCAATCTACATTCGGTTACTACACCATAGTGTTGGGTTTATTTGCCTTTATGATCACCGCATCAATGGCCAAAGCGAAAGGTTCAGCCAGAGACATTCATGCCGATGCGTTATTGGCGACTATGCTGCCGATTCAGTTGTACATGACCAGTAGCAATTTAGGGTTGGAAAGTACCTTCCTACGCGCTTGGGAGCTGACTGTGACTTTGTTTGTGCTGTGGGCTTTGTGTCATTTTGTTCGTAAGCCTAATGGTGAAGAGCCGGCACTCGTTCGCTAATAATCAAATCCGGCCAACCGATTATGGTCTGATTTGATTGAGCCTTTCATAAAATTAAAAAATGCTTTTACTTTGGCTGAATCTTCTAAATCTTTATGAGTCATCATCCATAGGTCTGTATTTTGGTGCATCACTTCCATATCTACTCTTTGCAGAGTTCCCTTACTGTTACCTAAAAAGCAGGGTAAGTAGGCTAACCCCATCTGATTTTCAGCCGCGATGATCAGGGGCTCAAAAGAGTCGGCTTTCATGACAATTTTGTCTTCCGAAATCAGTTCAGAAACCTGTAGCGAAGCACTGCCTCTATGCATCATTAACCAAGATGCAGACTTTAAGGGGTGCTTACTCTTAAGGCCATTTATATATTCTGGCGATCCGTAAACACCAAAGGCAATTTTACTTAACTTGGTCCCAACTAAATGGGCTGGCAACTCATTTGCCGGGCGAATCGCGATATCTGCATCTAGGTGTGAAATATCCAATTGACGAGATGTGAGGCTGAGTTCTAACTGAATTTTTGGATAAAGCCGATGAAAAGCAGCCAAATGAGTACCCAGAATGAGGCGAGATAACGCATCGGTCGTCGTTATTCTTAGCGTACCTTCTAGCTTCAATTCCTGTCCAAAAACCTTGTGCTCCAATTCTCTTACTGTGGATTCGATAGCGAGAGCTGACTCCAGAAGCTTTTGCCCTTCAACCGTTAGTTTGTATCCGGTAGGAAGTTTATGGAAAATTCGTAATTTGTGACGATACTCAAAGGTGTCAATACGACGTAAAACGGTGCTGTGGTTTACACCAAGTGCTCTTGCCGCGGCCGACAGGGATCCTTCATTCGCCACTGTTAGAACATATTGCAGGTCATCCCATCTTATGTTGTGCATTTGCGCATATCCAACGTGTTCAATTAGTGAGTTTACCAAAAATTTAGCACAGCTATAGTTATCTCAACAAGGCAACAAACAGAACTGAAGTTCAAAGCATGCACTGATGGCACTTTTAATCTCCCACGCATTGAGCTTCAAAATTGACAATCAGGAGAAAGAAAATGTTAAAGAAAAATCTACTTATCGGTCTAGCGAGTCTTCTGGCTTTCTTTCAATTCACTCCAGCCCTTGCAGATGAAACAAAAGCAGTCGATTCAGCAAAGACACTAGAAACGGCTCAAGCATTCTTATGGGCGGCAGGCTCAGGTGATATGGCAAAACTCGAGTCATTAATGGCCGATGATTTTGTCTGGCACAACGAAGGTGACGCCGACATCCCTTGGATCGGTAACTGGGAGTCAAAAGAAAAAGTGCTCAACACTTTCTTTCCTCTATTTGGCGCAGGTTTGAAAGTCACAAGCTGGTCAACAGACTATAGTTTTGTAAACGGCGACCAAGCAGTATTCATGGGCAGCATGAGTGCCATTGCGAATGAATCTGGTGTAGACACGGGTAAATTCAGCTGGGCGGTTCGAGTTCAGGTTGAAGATGGCAAAGTGAAGAGTTGGAACTGGTTTGAGGATAGTTACGCAGTATCTAAAGCTTATCACGCCAAACAGTAACCACAGTGACCAATTAGGTTGTAAAGGCTCGATATGCTGTAGACGTATATCGAGCTTAACTTGGTTTTGAATAGCGACGCGAAGAGCCTATTCAACAATCCGACAGTTAAAAGGACACCTGAGACAATCTAGTTCTGAGTTTCAGTGTACGAGCCAAATAACGTACTTTGGCACTATTAAGTTTGGAGAAACTATCTATGAGCAATAAGCTAGCGAATGCGACTAATCTGTATATGGAAGGTATCCGAGATGGTCATGCATTAGAGGCGGTAACGAAGTACACCGGTCAACGTTATACTCAACATAGCACTGGGGTTCGCAACGGTATTGATGGTTTTGTTGAGTTCTTCGAACCGTTCTTAAAACGCTGCCCTGTTAGAGACATAAAGATCATACGTTCAATCGTCGATGGCCAATTCGTGTTTGTTCAAGCATTCCAAGATATTAATAATGGCGAATATAAGTGGGTGACTACGGATCTATTCGATACCGATAATGACGATAAAATTATTGAACATTGGGATGTGATTTCTGCCTTCGAAGCTCAACCGACGGAAGGGGAAGGTCGACTGCAAGGGCCAATCAATCATACTGACTTAGATAAAACAGAGGAGAATAAGAACCTTATCCGTGATTTTTTATGTGATGTCATGGTACTAGGGCAGAAAGACAAGCTATCAAAGTATCTCCAGCACGAAGAGCTAGCCGTTTATCAAGCCTCAGATGTGAGCCCTTTAGATAGCTATATTGGTGGCTATGACCAAGTGTTCAAGATTGTCGGTCAAGGTAACTTCGTAGCAGCTTACAGCCGAGTTATTGATAATGGTCTCGAGGTTGCGCGTTTTGATCTATTCCTAGTTGAGGGAGGTCAAATTAAAGAGATATGGGTAAACCAAGAGCCCGTGCCACCAAAAGCAGAATGGGTAAATGGCGGGAAGTTCTAGAGTCGCTTGCTAACCTTACTGGTTGTGTGTGTTTAACCTCTTGAATCTTAGCCAACATGTTTTGTGATGGAAGAGTATTTACACTGTTTTACAACTCGCCTTAACGCTCAACAATGCAATCGCGCCCTTGAGATTTTGCGTCGTAGAGGGCGTTATCCGCTCTTTTAATTAATGAATTCCAGTCATCGTTTATGAGGGCTTGAGTCACTCCAATGCTGACAGTATACGTGCCAGAAGAGAGCTCTTGATTGGAGTTGTGTTTTGCGTGGTTTCTTATTCTTTCAGCTATCTGCATTGCTTGAACTTTATTCGCTCTAGGTAGCATGACAACAAACTCTTCTCCACCATAGCGAAAACAGAAATCGCTTGTGCGGCATGTATCTTCAAGAATTTGACCAAAGTACTTAATCACATCATCTCCCTTGTCATGACCATAGGTATCATTAATTTTTTTGAAGTGATCTAGGTCGGCAATCAGTACAGAAATGTCACTCTCTCGGCCTGGTTGAACAAGCTTGGGTATCAGTTCTGCTAGGCCTCTACGGTTATAAAGGCCGGTTTGTTCATCAGTGATCGATGAACGATAGGTCTGCTTAAACAAACGATCAGTTAAGATCCAAAACACTGAAAATGCGAGGCTAACAATTGTGATTGTCATGATAACGAAAGACAATTTATGAATATCTGATATCAGGTAATAGTTCGAATTCGTTCCTTTGGTATGAGCAAGTACGCTCCTAATTGCCATATAGAGAATGTTGATAAACAGGGTCAGATTCAACAGACACTTTGCTTCTCTGTTATCGTGCTTTTCCCCTGAATAGTTTGCACAGAGGGCTAAGATACATATCGTCACAACGAGAATACTTCGAGCCTCGATCCTAGAAGTTACAGAAGGCGCAATTAGGGCGCTATAAAGGAAGAAGCTAATGCCAAGGGAGCTAATGATGATTGATATTACGAGAAAAGATCGACTTGCTCCGCGTAACACGGTTATACCGACGAGTAACAAACCAAAAGCCGTTGCGTATGCACCATTGGAAAGAAAAACAGTGGATTCTGAAGATTGAGTAACGCCGAACGAAAGCGGGGGTAACACTGGCTCCTAACAGCCAAGCAGCATAAGCAGCATAAGCAATATAATTTACCCCTAACGTGGTGCCTGCGAGTATATATTTATGCGTTAACAACATAGCACTCGCAACCGTAGCTGCTAACAAAGAGGTATATATAGCTAAGGTGTGTACATCCATGAAATCACCAACAACGTAAAAATGAACTCTCTCAATTCAGTATTGCGCAATTTGTATTGGCTTTGTTGCGTAATTAAA
>NZ_JBFROW010000092.1:0-1053 GCF_041471665.1 Vibrio sp. 10N.261.51.F11
AGGCTTTGTTTCCTAAATCAGGGAACTAATGCTTAAAGCTACGATCAGATCATCTAAGTTCACTCACATACTTAGAGCAATGCCAAAGCCTCGCTACAGAACAACTAACTGGAAACAATATAACCAAGCCCTAATCAATCGTGGTTCACTGACATTCTGGATTGATGAGGAAGCGATTCAACAGTGGAAGCAACTCAAGCAAGGTAAACGAGGTCGACCTCGATTGTTTAGTGACTTAGCCATTACGACCGCCCTCATGGTTAAACGAGTATTCGCGATGCCGTTGAGAGCGTTACAAGGATTCATCGATTCTGTTTTCAAACTCGCTCAACTCCCGTTGTCATGTCCTCATTATTCATGCATCAGTAAACGAGCCAAAACGGTTAATGTGTCATTCAAGACAAAGACCCGAGGCGCAATACAGCATTTAGCCATTGATGCAACAGGGCTAAAGGTCTACGGTGAAGGTGAATGGAAAGTAAAAAAACATGGTACTGACGGGAAGCGTCGAGTTTGGCGTAAGCTCCATTTAGCCGTAGACACTGGCACTCATGAAATCATTGCGGCTGAGTTAAGTTTATCGAATGTCACTGACGGTGAAGCTCTTCCTAATTTACTGAATCAAACTCGTCGTAGAATCAATGAGATATCTGGTGATGGAGCTTACGATACAAGACAATGCTACGAAGCAATACGTATTAAACAAGCTGTTCCACTTATTCCACCGAGAGAAGGTGCTGCTTTTTGGTTACGAGGTCACCCCCGTAATCTGGCGGTAGCTTGCCAGAAATTATACGGCTCAAATAAACATTGGAAAAAGAAGTACGGTTACCATAAACGGTCACTTTCAGAGACGGCTATGTTCCGTGTAAAGACACTGTTTGGTGGGCGATTAAGTTTAAGAAACTATAATGCTCAGGTTGGTGAAACCTACGCCATGATTAAAGCGTTGAATAAGCTCACAGGGTTAGGTATGCCTAAAACGATAGAAATAGCCTAATAATCACCCATACTGGCCGTTTCTATCTGAGATCCAATTAGGAAACAAAGCCG
>NZ_JBFROW010000093.1:0-1603 GCF_041471665.1 Vibrio sp. 10N.261.51.F11
TAGTTTTGAAGTCAGTATTCGTTGAGTCACAAAATCTTAAATTGAAGAGTTTGATCATGGCTCAGATTGAACGCTGGCGGCAGGCCTAACACATGCAAGTCGAGCGGAAACGACACTAACAATCCTTCGGGTGCGTTAATGGGCGTCGAGCGGCGGACGGGTGAGTAATGCCTAGGAAATTGCCTTGATGTGGGGGATAACCATTGGAAACGATGGCTAATACCGCATAATGCCTACGGGCCAAAGAGGGGGACCTTCGGGCCTCTCGCGTCAAGATATGCCTAGGTGGGATTAGCTAGTTGGTGAGGTAATGGCTCACCAAGGCGACGATCCCTAGCTGGTCTGAGAGGATGATCAGCCACACTGGAACTGAGACACGGTCCAGACTCCTACGGGAGGCAGCAGTGGGGAATATTGCACAATGGGCGAAAGCCTGATGCAGCCATGCCGCGTGTATGAAGAAGGCCTTCGGGTTGTAAAGTACTTTCAGTTGTGAGGAAGGGGGTAGTGTTAATAGCGCTATCTCTTGACGTTAGCAACAGAAGAAGCACCGGCTAACTCCGTGCCAGCAGCCGCGGTAATACGGAGGGTGCGAGCGTTAATCGGAATTACTGGGCGTAAAGCGCATGCAGGTGGTTCATTAAGTCAGATGTGAAAGCCCGGGGCTCAACCTCGGAACTGCATTTGAAACTGGTGAACTAGAGTACTGTAGAGGGGGGTAGAATTTCAGGTGTAGCGGTGAAATGCGTAGAGATCTGAAGGAATACCAGTGGCGAAGGCGGCCCCCTGGACAGATACTGACACTCAGATGCGAAAGCGTGGGGAGCAAACAGGATTAGATACCCTGGTAGTCCACGCCGTAAACGATGTCTACTTGGAGGTTGTGGCCTTGAGCCGTGGCTTTCGGAGCTAACGCGTTAAGTAGACCGCCTGGGGAGTACGGTCGCAAGATTAAAACTCAAATGAATTGACGGGGGCCCGCACAAGCGGTGGAGCATGTGGTTTAATTCGATGCAACGCGAAGAACCTTACCTACTCTTGACATCCAGAGAAGCCAGCGGAGACGCAGGTGTGCCTTCGGGAGCTCTGAGACAGGTGCTGCATGGCTGTCGTCAGCTCGTGTTGTGAAATGTTGGGTTAAGTCCCGCAACGAGCGCAACCCTTATCCTTGTTTGCCAGCGAGTAATGTCGGGAACTCCAGGGAGACTGCCGGTGATAAACCGGAGGAAGGTGGGGACGACGTCAAGTCATCATGGCCCTTACGAGTAGGGCTACACACGTGCTACAATGGCGCATACAGAGGGCAGCAAGCTAGCGATAGTGAGCGAATCCCAAAAAGTGCGTCGTAGTCCGGATTGGAGTCTGCAACTCGACTCCATGAAGTCGGAATCGCTAGTAATCGTGAATCAGAATGTCACGGTGAATACGTTCCCGGGCCTTGTACACACCGCCCGTCACACCATGGGAGTGGGCTGCAAAAGAAGTGGGTAGTTTAACCTTTCGGGGAGGACGCTCACCACTTTGTGGTTCATGACTGGGGTGAAGTCGTAACAAGGTAGCCCTAGGGGAACCTGGGGCTGGATCACCTCCTTATACGAAGATA
>NZ_JBFROW010000094.1:0-3594 GCF_041471665.1 Vibrio sp. 10N.261.51.F11
GCAACAGGCTGGCGTTTAGGCACTATCGGTATTCACGATGAGAACGTGTTCGACGATACACTTCGCTCATTCAGTGAAGCGACACAGTGCCAATTGGACGACCGTTACAAAACGCTAACTCCAGAGCCACGTGACATCAAATTCATCGACCGTATCGTTGCTGATAGCCGCAGCGTAGCATTGAACCATACTGCAGGTCTGTCTCTACCACAACAAGTACAAATGGCGATGTTTGCATTAACTTGTCTAATGGACTCAGAAGGTCGCTACAAAGCCGCTTGTAAACGCATCATCCGTGAGCGCTACACAACGCTTTACAAAAACATGGGTGTAGCAATCGAAGAGAACAAAGACCGTGTGGATTACTACACACTCCTAGAGCTAGACACGCTAGGTGGCAAACTTTACGGTCAAGAGTTTGTCGACTGGTTCAAAGCTAACGAGAAAGGTAAAGACTTCCTATTCCGTCTTGCTCACGAAACCGGCGTAATCTTACTACCTGGTAAAGGTTTCGACACAGTACACGCATCAGTACGTGTATCACTAGCGAACCTTACTCACCACGAGTACGAGCTAATCGGCCGTGCAACACGCACTGTATTGGATGAGTACTTCGCTGAGTTTCAAGACGCATAAGTTCAAGTCTGGCTTAGAATCAAATACATGATTTAAAGCCGATGACGTCCAACTCATTAAGAATAAGCCTCGGCGATGTCGAGGCTATTCCGACCAAATAAGCACAGTGGTTAGATCGATAAAACTTCCTATCTTGATGTTCCGTTGTGTTTATTTAGTCGTCTTATCCAAGTATTCAAATCCATTTCAAACTGAAAGAGCGACGCATGAAAAGCATTATTTCTATTCAATCTCACGTGGTTTACGGGCATGCAGGAAACAGTTCTGCGGTTTTTCCAATCCAAAGAATGGGACTCGATGTGTGGCCAATCCACACTGTTCAGTTCTCTAATCACACTCAATATCAACAAGGTTGGACCGGGCAAACATTCGGCTCAGATGATATTCGAAACTTGATTCGAGGCTTAGACAACATCAACGTACTGAAAGACTGTGGTGCGATCCTATCGGGTTATCAGGGAAGCGCAGACCAATGTAAAGCGGTTGCCGAGTCGGTTAATTTAGTTAAAGAAAAGAACCACAGTGCACTCTATGTTTGTGACCCTGTAATGGGTGACCCAGATAAAGGTTGTATCGTTGAGGATGGCGTTAGAACCGCCATTACTAAACACTTGCTTCCTATAGCCGATGTTATAGTGCCAAACCAATTTGAACTAAGTGAATTGACCGGCATTAAAATCCTCTCCCTTTATGACGCGGTTACAGCATGTAAGAAAGCATTGGAGCTTGGTCCAAAGATGGTGCTCGTGAAGCATCTTCACTCATTACCCGATGACGCGTTCAGTATGATTTTAGCAACGAAAAAGGCATGTTATTTAGCCCAACGACCGAACATTGAATTTGCTCAACAACCGGTTGGTGTCGGTGACCTTATCTCTGGCCTGTTTACCGCAGGGTTAATAAAGAGAATGTCTCCCGTAGCTGCATTCCGACATGCAAATAACGCGGTCTATGGTGTGTTGGAGCTAACTAAAAGCTATGGCACTTGGGAGCTACAAACAATCAATGCACAATATGAATTTGTAGAGCCTACCCACGATTTCAACGTGGTCAAAATCGGGTAGAGCGTTTAACTCCGATAGTGGTGGAGGGTGTACCTATTCGATGGGTCGCATCCTACAAACGAGATTACGAGCTAAGACTAAACCTAGCTATATTACTCCCAGAAAGAGACGGACTTCACTTTATCCCTATTTATTAACTTCTCTGTTTATAGCTGTTCTTTTGATTAAACAGAGTCTCTGAATCATTTTAGAGAACATTAAATGAGCCTAATTATGAACCGTCTAATTTCCTCGGGTTTTACCGTTGCTTTGTCATTACTTGTAGTGGCATGTAGCTCACCCCACACGTTGGATGTACGCGTACACAAAGACAATTACAAAGAAGTGGTTGTAGAAGAAGCGATATCAGTAAAAGAGCCATTGCGTATGTGGGCGAGTGAGAACCCAGACTTCTTATACTCTCCAATCGATCAAACAACGCCAATTAAAGTGTCAGGTGAGCAACTAAATATCTTAGCTTTGTCAGGAGGCGGCGCGAACGGAGCCTTTGGAGCCGGTATTTTGATAGGGCTGGAAGAATCTGGCCAATTGAAAGACTACTCAATAGTTACTGGCATCAGTGCAGGAGCGCTAATGGCACCATTTGTATTCATCGGCGGAGATGCATTTCCGAAGATGAAGGAGGTGATGTTAAACATCAATGACAAATCAGTGCTCGGCAAAAAGAACTTTTTAAACACCGTGTTTAAAGATGCTTTTACTGACGGTAAAAACTTGAATCAATTTATCGCTCAGGCGTTCCCTGAACCGATGATCGAGCAAATTGCTGCGCGACACCGCAACGGTAAGCGTTTGTTTATTGGTAGCACACACTTTGATTCTGGAGAGCTTGTCATTTGGAATGTGGGCGCAATTGCAAATAGTGACATGCCAGATAAGTCTGAACTTATATATAAGGTTTTAGCAGCAAGTGCTTCTATTCCTGGAGTCTTCCCACCGCAGTTTATCAATGTGAAGTACGAAGGTAAAAGTTATGAAGAACTTCACGTCGATGGTGGTTTAGCCGCTCAAGTATTTTTCAATCCATCTAACTTCGACTATCAGCAGATCTCAGATGCTCTTGGGTTAGAAAAACCACCACAGCTCGATGTTATTCGAAATGGAGCACTGAAAGCGCCGTACCACTCGCTGAGAGATAAGGGTCTAGATTTAGTAGCAAAGAGCGTATCAAGCCTGACTCTTGCTCAAACACGTGGTGATTTATATCGAATGAAATACATCAGTGAAATCAACAACATTGATATGCAATTTACTTACATCGAGCACGACTTTGGTTACGCCAAACGAACCAAAGACATGTTTGATGAACACTATTTATTAACCATATACGAATATGGTTATCACAAAGCAACTCAGGGCAAACCTTGGGTAACAGAATTACCTTAATTTAGGGATATCGTAAAATGAATAAAACAGTTTTAGCGCTACTTATCATGGCAACGTCTAGCGCTGCCATGGCACAAAATGTGACCTCAATGGAACAGCAAAAAGTCGATAACGACATGCTACAACTGGCCGACGTTCAACAAGAAGCGGCGTTGTTCATGGTTGAAGAAAATTCAGACTACGTGGAGATTGACTACATTGGTCAGTGGGTTGACGTGAACAATTACGTCACACACAAAGAAGCTAAAGAACGCCAGCTTCAAAAGACCACCAAGAAATACATTTACTCGCAAACAGGTGAAACTCTAGAATCCATCGAGCAGCGAGTTGCTGAGCATATTCAAGTGGACCAACCTAGATATTTCAGTGTCGATGTTTACCGTAATTACCACGGTGATTCTGGGGACTTTAACTATCTAGCTCGAATTATCGAATACATTTAAGTTATTCGTTTGACATCAACGATAAAACCTACTAGCTTAAGTAGGTTTTTTTGTTGTGCGCCGAG
>NZ_JBFROW010000095.1:0-45248 GCF_041471665.1 Vibrio sp. 10N.261.51.F11
GCCTCCTCCTACTCGATTGCTGATTATTTAGTCATTTTTTGTGTAGAAACGCTGTAGCTCTGTCAGGCCTTGCATCAACACAGGTAAGCGAGGGCTTACGTTTTTCAGGCGCTTGTAATTTTGGTCGTACAATTTGTAGTTACCAAATTTATCCAACACCGTTGTTTGCTGGTCAGTAACAAGAGCAAGTTCACGAGAGTCGCCCGCGAGAATCCACTTTCTGTTACGTTCATTAAACAGGCTGCGACCACTACTGAAATCTGTTGGGTTCGAAGATACACCCAATAGCTCTTGCATCAGTGTTACTGACACGTCTAGATGACTAGAACGGTGGGTGTATTCAGAAGCAGACTTGCCAGGCCAGCTGATAAACAGTGGTACTTGTAACTGATAACGACTGTAGTTGGAGTTTGCACCCCAGCTGTTGGTTTTGGTTTCGTTAAACTCAGTACCGTGGTTAGAGGTAATGATAACCACCGTGTTATCGGCAAGCTCTAAGCGTTCCAGTTCAGCGTAGATAGTTGCTAGCTGAGCATCGGCCGCTGTCGCCGACTTTTGATAGTCTGCTGCAAAACGCTCTGCTGTCGTTAGCGTAGAGTCCGACTCTGAACTTGAATCGTAGCTGGCGAAGTTATCCAGTGTGGTTAATTCAATAAAGTTAAACCAAGGGCGTTTAGCTTGCGGTGATTGAATCCAGTTAGACCAAGCTTTTATGGCACTCTGGTCATCATAAGTTGCTTGCTCTGGCATCACATCACGGCCTCGGAAGATGATATCCGAGTACAGTGCATCACTAAAGTTGTCGCCACTGAAAGCAGCGAACTTGTAATCGTGATTCTCTAAAACATCGAGCAATACTGCGCTTGACCCCTGAGCTTCAATGCTGCTTGCGTAGCTGCTCGGTAGGCCGTAGAACAAGCCAAAAATACCAAACATATCGTTACTTGAACTGTAGTGGTTGGTGAAGTTGATCGACTGTTGTGCGTAGGCATAGCTGTTTGGCATCGCTGTCGCATTAAGAGCGTCAGAGCGAAGGTTGTTCACACTCACCATCAGGATATTAAGATCATCACTGCGGCGGTTGTATTGAATTTTTTCTAGCGGGTAGCTAACTAGGTTTACATTCTCTTTGTTCGCTTCTAAACGCTCAAGGTACTCTTCACGGTCTAATAGGCCATGTTTTTCCATAAAGCTTTTCGCTGTCATTGGGTAAGACAGTGGGAAGTTCGCTTTCTGGCTAGTAATTGGGTTATAGAAGTACGCATCAGCCCACATGTAGGACAAGTGGCTGCTGATGAAACACAAGAAGAAGACGGCAGTAATCGGACGGCCAATGTGTTTATGAGACAGTTTACGCTGCTTACGCCAAACCCACTCAGATAGACCGAGTTGCAGCAAGAAGATAAGCGGCATAACAATGAAGAGGTGCTGCAAATCAGACGTGAATGCAGATTCCTCTCCACTGAATAAAACCTCCCACACGACAGGCGTCAGGTGGAGGTTTATATTTTGATACGTTTGGGTATCAATCAGTAGGACAGTTAAACCTATGGTCGCGAAGATAACGGCAACCAAACGTAATAACTTCCTCGACGGAAGAATAAAAGTGAGCGGGAACAGCACTAATAGATAGAGCGCGAACACTAAAAAGCCAAAATGACCAACCCACGATGCAGCCAAATAGAATTGGCCTAGCAAGGTTTCTGGCCAAGCAGATTGAGTAATATAACGAGTACCAATCAACATCGCAGCAATGATGTTGAAAAATGCAAACCAGTGACCCCAACCAACCAGTCGAGATACACGATCGCTATATGAGTTTGCGCTGTCTACCATTTATAATTCTTTTATCCGTCAATCAAATTTAGTGAGACTTTTTATCTTCAAGAGAAGAAATTAAAGCCTCGGCAAATTTTTCAGCAATTCCTTTGCGTTGTGAAGCAGCAACATTCTGATTTAAGACATTGGTTGCGATATTTCCAGCGATCATCAGTGAAAGTTCTGGCGAAGCTTTGTGCTTAGTTAGTACAGCACCTACTTCAGCTAGGATTTTTTCAACTTGATCATCTGTGTATTTAGATATAATCGGCATAAGGACTCTAATAATGATAGTAAAAGCGGCTTATGATAACCTACTATGCACGACAACTGAAACCTGAACGGTAATATTTTCACTATGAGCCTTCACCTTTCCAACGTAATTTTACACCAGCTGAGCAAGAACGATCAGGATGAGCTGATTGTTAACTATCGTGCTGAATCTCTAGAAAACGATGCTTCATCTGAAAGCCTAGTTGCTGAACTTCACCGTGTTTTTAATTCAAAAGCAGGCAAAGGGTTTGGTTCTTTCAAATCTGACAGCGAATTCCAGCAGTGGTTGCATCAACTTCGTGCTGGTGAGACAAACTTTTACGATTTTTCTCAAAAGAGTGCGCAACGTCTAAAAGACGAACTATCAAAGTACCCATTCGCTGACGAAGGTATCTTGGTAATGGCTGAATATCAGTCACTTGCAACAGATTACCTTTTCATTGGTTTATTGCCTTCAAACCAAAGCCTAAAGGTAACTGAAGGGCTTGATATTAGTGCGACTGACTACCTTGATATCTCAAAAATGGATATCGCGGCTCGCCTAGACCTTTCTACTTATGAGACTGATAAAGAGTCAAACCGTTACTTAACTTATATTAAAGGACGTGTTGGCCGTAAAGTCGCGGATTTCTTCTTAGATTTCTTACAAGCTGAAGTCGGTTTGGATGCGAAACAGCAGAACCAAGTACTGATGCAAGCGGTAGAAGACTTCGTTTCTGACTCTAAATTAGAGAAAGAAGAAGCGATCAGCTACAAAAAGCAGGTTGCGGATTACTGTAACGAGCAGCTTAAAGCGGGCGATGAAGTACAAGTTCGTGAACTTTCTGGTGAGTTGCCAGCAAGCACAGATGGCACAAGCTTCTTTGACTATACTAGTGAGCAAGGCTACGAGTTAGAAGACAGCTTCCCAGCCGATCGCGCAACTATGCGTAAACTAACAAAATTTGTTGGTGCTGGTGGCGGTTTGAATGTTAGTTTTGATAGTCTGCTTCTAGGCGAACGTATCTTTTACGATCCGGAGACAGACACGCTAACGATTAAAGGCACTCCACCGAACTTACGTGACCAACTGACTCGCAATAAGTCATAGTCCGAAGTTAACGGATAAAAGCGGCAGCAGGACGTTGTCGCTTATTTTGTGCTTAATCTTTTAGCTACGGTCATGGCTTCAAGTTAACACGCACAAGGAATATAGATGGAACAATCAGTAGCAAAGCCCAAACGCTTTAAAAAACCAGCCACCTTTTTGGTTGTGCTCTTGGCTCTGTGGTTACTTCCTTCATTGGCTCTTCTTAATCTAAGCCGTTCCTACACCAATTCTCTAGCTCAAATCGAAGAGCTCGGTATTCGAGTCAACGAATTGAGGCAATCGCTTTATTTCTCAGAACCGCTTCGAGTCTCTCGTATCAATGATCTCGCACTCGATGCTCAGTTGGTTTATTCGATCCGACTGCTGATTGAATCTGATTTCCAACACGCCTTGTTTCGTCCTGATGTCAACCAACTGTTGTACGTAGCTGATCAGTTCCTAGAAAAGTTCGATGAGTTCATTCCAATAGAAAGCCAAGTTCAAGACATCGTTGATAACATTAAGATCTTGCGTGCTGATAAAGAGCTTTCCCCTCAGCTAAAACCGCTCCTCAACGAATTCGGTGTTGTGGTATTTGAAGCCATGTATTCTGAAAATCAAAGTTCGTCAGCGACTTATCGCGCCTTTGATTCCATTCTAGAAAAATCTTATTCCTTAGAAAACGAAGAACAAGATGCACTCCAACAACTACTGGCTGATGCGTCAGCATTGTTGAGTGATTACGCTCAGCTTAACTATTTGGTTGATAAGATTAAGAAAAACTCAGTAAATGAACAGATCATAAAACTCGAAGCTGAGTTCCATGATCGTCAATTCAACCTATTGTTGGTGATGCTAGGCTTAAGCTTGGTGGCGATGAGCGGGATAGTGTTTTGGGGCGTTAGGTCCACAAAAACGATGAAAGAAGCAGACCAAGAACTCAGCTCTGAACTAGAAATTAATTCAAGTAAGGAAGACACTTCTTATAGCGATGTTGTTTCCTCAGCAGTGAAACAAGCAGATAGTGACGCTTATGTATCCGAGAACAGGCCAACGCGCCAGTCTTCCGACTCTCAACCTCCGCAGAGCGTTAACGTTACAAGCCAACCCGTTGTACCGCAATACTCTATTCAGCAAGTCCCTGAACAGGCGCCAGTAGTAGAGAAACACGTTGCCATTGTCACAGATTCAAAGCCTGCGATTGATATCGAAGACATGTTAGAAACGCTCGATGGTGATGCTGAGTCTGTCGAACTCTTGCTTGGTGTGTTTGTACAAGACCACGCAGGTGACTACGAGAAGTTTAAGTCTTTGTTGACCAAAGATGAAACCTCCGCGGCTCGCATTGTACATAGCTTAAAAGGCGTGGCTGGCAGTATTAAAGCGTCTCGGTTAGCCATCATTGCCGCAACCATTGAAATGACAATGAAGCAGTCCAGAGCGATCAGTGAACATGATTTAGCTGAACTAGAGCAGGCTATAAAAGCCTCTGTGGATTCTGCTCATGAATATTTAGACAGTCAGCGTTAACTTTTACAGGATTTTTGACAATACTCTGACGAAGCGCTCATACAATCAGCGCCCTTAGTCTTTGTCAGAGGTTTATATGTTACGAGTTTCGAGTCGAAGTTGGATGGTGTTGGTGCTTAGCATTGTGCTAAGTGGTTGTTCTCTCTTAGAAGTTAAGTTAGATAGTCAAACGACGCCTCTCACTCAACAAGAGTTAAATGCTCGGCTCATGACGCGTGAATACGCCAAGATGTTTTTTACACGAGTAGAAGACTCGGCTGATTTAATCGCGCAATTTTATCCTGCTGATGACACTTTACATCAATCTTATGTGTTGCTTTGGAAGATCCATGCAGAGCAGGGATTACAACAAGCGGCTTACCAAACTTCCCCTATGTCTGCGTTAATTGACTCGTGGGTTTTCACTGCCCAAATGAATCAGTTTTATAGCCAAGGCGACGGCGCGGATCTGTTCGCGACGGATGATGCAGTAGAGACCGCTCGTTTTCTTGATCAAGAAGCCGAGAAGCTGGCAAAGGGTGTATTGAGTTCGAGTGATTTCAAAAACAGCAAAGCGTTCGTTGCGCAGTTTTCTGCTAGCCACCCATTTAAAGACCTCACATTCAGAAGCACACCTGCTTACCGTGAATGGCTAAATTACCTTGGTAAAGACGAGTCGCAAATCGTCCAGAGCTTAGGCACCATGCCAGAAGCAATGAGTGACGCATCTGATCGTTTAAGCCTTATGGCTGACCAGACACCGAAACTGATGACGTGGAAAGCTGAGTTGGTTGCATTGAATAGCTCGCTAACGGGTGAAGACCTATCGATGACGCTGGAAAGCCTTCGTCAAACATCAGCAAGCATGCAAGACTTCATTGAGAACAATCCGGAGTACATGCAAACACTGGCTTCTATTATGTCGACAGAAATGCAACCATTGCTCAACGACCTCAGTGATAAAACCGACCAAAAATTAGCGATGCTGAGTGATGAACGTGTGGCATTAGAAAAAATGGTGACACGTGAGAGAGAAGCTCTAGTAGAGATGATTGCGAAAGAGCGCATCGAGATTGCCGGCATTGTGACTTCAGAAAGAGAACTGTTCACGCAAGACCTTGATCGCGTCTCTCAAGAGGTGGTGGTACTGGCGATTGATAAGCTAATGGAGTTAATCAAAGGTGTGATTATCTACTTCATCCTGTTTATCTTAGTAGTGTTCTTTGCACCGTTAGGCATCGGTTACTGGTTGGGTAAACGAACCGCCAATAAATAGATAAATAAGTAAATCAGCAGATCAAAAAAGAGCGCTCTAGGGCGCTCTTTTTGCATTTATCCATTAACGTTTTGAGTTACGTTCGAAAGCGTTAGCTCCTGAACTTAAGCTTGTTGCTTGCTTAACTCTGTTGCTTCTTCAGCTTCAAACGCTGGTGCTGTTGGTTCACACTTATCAACGAACCAACCCATGTAAGATGTCACGATAGTCACGATGATACAGATGAAGCTTAACCACATGAAGGGTGCGTAAGACAGCGTCGCAACACCAAGAATACTCGCCATGTAGATACCGTTATCACTCCAGGGAACCATACCCGACGTTAGCGTGCCACCAAACTCAGCATTACGAGATAGGTTCTTACGTTTGTAGCCCAAGCGGTCGTAGTTCTTTGCACAGATTTTTGGCGTAAGGATTAACGATACGTACATCGCAGAACCGAACACGTTACCCATGAAAGCCGTACCAATGGTGCTGGTTGCTAGAGAACCTGCGCTGTTTACACGGCGCTCGAACACTTTAGCAATTGTCTCTAGTACGCCCACTTTATCCAGTAAGCCACCAAAACCTAGACCAAATACGATAACCGCAACCGAACCAAGCATTGAAGACATGCCGCCACGGTTAAGAATAGAATCAATGAATTCTACGCCAGATGAGATAGAGAACGGTGCCCAAGCAGTATTGAATGCCGTTAGGAAATCGATATCTTGGATCATGACTGCCCAGATAATACCTAGCAGAGAACCAAAGCTGATTACTGGGAATGAAGGCATACGGAAAGCCAACAGGCCAAGCACGATAAGTACTGGAACGAATGAGTAAGGCGTGATGTAGAACTGAACTTCCATAGCTTTGATGACAGAATCTACTTGGCTCATGTCAACATTACCTGCGTAGTGGAAACCAAACGCAGTAAACATGATGCCAGTAATAATGTAGCTGATTAGCGCAACAGGCAGCATGCCTTTGATGTGTTCAACCACTTCGACACCAGACATTGAAGAAGCCAGAATCACTGAATCAGAAAGTGGAGACATCTTGTCACCGAAGTAACAACCTGATAGCACCGCACCCGCTGTAATTGGTGCTGGAACACCTAAGCCTTGGCCAATACCCATCATCGCGATGCCTGCAGTACCCGCAGCACCCCAAGACGTACCGGTCGCCAATGCGGTTAGAGAACAGATGATCATGGTCGCTAAAAGGAAGATAGAAGGGTGGATAGCTTTCAGACCATAGTAAATGATAGTAGGTACGATCCCGCCTGAGATCCAAGTACCAACAAGAGCGCCAACGGCTAAAAGTATTAAAACCGCGCCTAAGCCATTGGATATTCCTTTGAGTGCTGCTTTTTCTAAGTCTTTGTATTCGTGGCCAAGACGAATACCAAGAACCATGATAATGAACCAACCAATATACAAGGCAAGTTGAATTGGAAGGTCAAGCTTTGCTGTAAAGGAAAAAGCAAGGGATAGAAATAGTCCTAACGCGATGAATACCTGTAATAGGTTCGGTAGGCGAGTTTTACTCTGCTTCATAAAAGCCTCTTGTTAATTCGAGCATTTATAGTGCTTCGTTATAGTGTGTGGTGCAAAATGGACACTACAGTAATTAGTTTATTATATCGAAAAAATACGCCCAAGTTGTGATATTTGACTGTTAACTCAATCAATTGTGGTTTCATAATCTGAAATTTTGTTAAATTCATGATTGTTACATGTTGAAGTTTGTCGCACGTTGTTTTCGTTTTGTGAAATATAATTCTGATTAACCTTGGTTTAAAAGAGGGATTTACTGTTTGTGATGGGTGTCGATTCAAGCGGTTTTGGCGATGTAAATGTTTGAATTTGACGATAATGGGTGTTTTAACAATGGTCCAGACATTGAATGTCGATACAGAGATAACTGCACGATTCATTACGTTCACTTAAAAGAAACGAAAAAGTTACACTTTTTGACAAAAAGCGCTTGAGTTCTGTTTCTGAAAAACTTATAGATGGGGGAGAGCAATTTTTAATTTATACATGGAGAGTGAGCGATGAGAGTAGGTCTAGTTGGTTGGCGCGGTATGGTTGGTTCTGTACTAATGCAACGTATGGTTGAAGAGAAAGACTTCGACTTGATTGAGCCTGTTTATTACAGCACATCTCAGATTGGTATTCCTGCCCCTGTTCTAGGTGGTAAAGATGCGGGTCTACTTCAAGACGCCTTTGATATTGATAGCCTAAAACAGCTTGATGCTGTGATTACCTGTCAAGGTGGCGATTACACATCAAAAGTATACCCAGCATTGCGTCAAGCAGGTTGGAAAGGTTACTGGATTGATGCGGCTTCTACCTTACGTATGGACGCTGATTCAATCATCACTCTTGATCCTGTTAACTTGGCTCAAATCCAGCAAGGCATTCACGGCGGTACTAACACTTTCGTTGGTGGTAACTGTACTGTGAGCTTAATGCTTATGGCTTTGGGTGGCCTTTACGAGAAAGGTATGGTCGAGTGGATGAGTGCCATGACTTACCAAGCGGCTTCTGGTGCAGGTGCTAAGAACATGCGTGAACTGATCTCACAAATGGGTGTGATCAACGATAGCGTAAGTTCAGAACTAGCAAACCCTTCAAGTTCCATCCTTGATATTGATAAAAAAGTCGCTGATACCATTCGTTCATCTTCATTCCCAACAGACCAATTTGGTGCTCCGCTGGCGGGCTCACTGATTCCTTGGATCGATGTGAAGCGTGAAAATGGTCAGAGCAAAGAAGAGTGGAAAGCCGGTGTTGAAGCGAACAAGATTCTTGGCCTAGATGGTCAGCCAATCCCGATTGATGGTACTTGTGTACGAATCGGTGCAATGCGTTGTCATGCTCAAGCACTAACAATCAAGCTTAAGCAAGACGTGCCAATGGACGAGATCGAAGAGATCATCGCGACGCACAATGATTGGGTTAAAGTGGTTCCTAATGACCGTGACATCACGGCACAGGAGCTAACACCAGCGAAAGTAACAGGCACTATGTCTGTACCAGTAGGTCGTCTGCGTAAGATGTCTATGGGTAACGACTTCCTGAACGCGTTCACTGTCGGTGACCAACTACTTTGGGGTGCTGCAGAACCACTACGTCGTACTCTACGCATTATCCTTGCTGAGAAATCGTAATAGGCAAGATTGCTTAAATTCTATTAGCTGATAAACCGAAAGGGTTGACGACAAACGTCAACCCTTTTTAGTTTATTGCTACCTCGTTATTCGGCCCTCGAAACTGCCGTTAAATCTCTTCGCATCTCGCTACTCGAATCTCGTGTCTGCTTTTATTTCTCGTCGGTGACGACACGCTTGTCTGGATCCGCTAATTCGCTAGCACAGTGCTTGCAATACATGGCGTCTGAATCATGACCCGCTCGGTTACAATTCGGGCACTTAACCAACTCTTTGTGCGAGTTCATCTCATTACTGAGTTCTGCAGTAATGATCCCGGTTGGCACTGCTAAGATAGAGTAACCCAATAGCATGGTCAGTGATGCTATGGCTTTACCAAGCGCGGTCTGCGGCACCATGTCACCATAACCTACCGTAGTGATAGTCACGATGGCCCAATAGATACTGTGAGGAATACTGGTGAAGCCATTGTCAGGACCTTCAATAACAAAGATCAAGGCGCCAAAGATAACCACCAAGATGCCGACGGTGCTAAAGAAGATCAGTATCTTTCGTCGTGCCATTAATAGTGAGCGCAACAGAATATTGGAATCTTGCAGGTAGCGAACCAGCTTTAGAATTCGGAAGATACGCATCACACGCAGCAGTCTCACCACACCCATAAATGAAGCGCCTGGGAAGATGATTGCTAGGTAGGTCGGAAGAATCGCCAATAGGTCAACGACACCATAAAAACTGGTGGCGTAAGATTTTGGCTTTGGGGAGCAATAGAGCCTTAACAAATACTCAAGAGTGAAGAGTGCAGTGAAGGTGTATTCGATATAACGCAGCTGTTGTGACCATTCGGTCATCACATTAGGGATGGATTCTAAGATCAGAACCAACAGCGAAGCCAAGATTGCAACGATCAGAGTTATATCAAATGCACGTCCGGCTGGCGTGTGAGTACCAAAGATAATGACGTACAAATGATGCTTGAGTGGCTTGCGTGACATAAGGAGAGGTTCGTCTTCTGTTAAATGCATTAACAGTCATTATACAAGCTTCATAATAACGAGGCGAGTGAAAGCCCAATTGCTTTACTCGCCTCATCTATATTTCAATATTGTTGCCCTTTATAGAGCAACCGAAATGTTGTTAAACGTTATGCTAAGCCTGGGAACAGATTACGTAGGCCATTGGCGATGAACTCGATGCCCAATGCGCCAAGAATCAGACCCATGATACGAGTGATCACGTTGATACCCGTTTGACCTAAAAAGCGAACGATAACCGGCGCTGAACGGAACAAAAGCCAAGAGCACGTTGCGAATGCGATGATGCTAATGCCGATGCCGACCGTATCAATAGCAGCAGGGTAGCGAGAACCATAAACAATGGTCGAGCTGATTGCACCTGGGCCTGCCATTAGCGGCATAGCAAGTGGAACAACGCCGATCTGCTCTTTGCTGATGTATTCAGACTTCTCTTGTTTGTTCTGCTTATCTTCACCGAGCTTACCGCTCATCATCGAAAATGCGATGCTCAGTAATAGTAAACCACCTGCAACACGGAATGAGTCCAGCGAGATACTAAACATATCAAGCAGCATTTGCCCCGCAACAAGAGAGACAATGAGGATCACGGCAACAGCAATGTTTGCTTGTAAGGCTGTCCTGTTCCTCTCTTCTGGCGGCATATGAGCAGTAAGAGAAACAAAAACAGGCATGATGCCGATTGGGTTTACGGCAGCAACAAGCCCAAGGAAGAATTGCATAAAAATTGCGAGTTCTAAGCCTTGCATGAGAGCGATCTCCAGTTAGCGTACTTAAGGTTGAAGGGTTGATCTGTGAATAGTTTAGGCGCGTAATGTAAGGGACAAACTCGATTTACGCGAATGAAAAAAACTAACTTGAAATGGGTGATTCTTTTTAGAAAAACTAATTGAATCTCACTTTTGTTTTAAGCCTGTTGCAAGCTAGTTGGTAGTGTTTAATTTTGTAATTTATTATTGAGTAACTGTTAACCGACGCACGAAATTAATAAAAATTATGTCAGAATCTAGCCCGTACAACGCTATGGATATACTCTCAGTAGCACGAATATAGCTGTATACATGTAATTTAACGGACTAAAAATGAAACTTTTTTACAGTTTATTACGCTATGTAGAAAAAAGTTGTCTGTTTGCTTGTTTTTTGCGCGAACGAAAAGTGTAAGTTTAATCTATATAAATCATGCTCTTAAGTTCATTTTTGCGATTGCCTTACTACTTTCTGGTTAATTCTTTTTGGGTAACTGATCTGGGTCAATTTTTTTCACACAGTGAAATAATATACTCAGCCCTGAAAGCAATTTACTAAGAACGCTGGTGTTTAAGGTTAACGGCAAGCAGCGAATTTAATAAAAAGTTTTTAATATTTATTATTTTAGGAGATCCACCATGCCTGTAACTAACTTAGCGGAACTTGATGCTCTAGTAGCTCGCGTTAAAGCAGCACAAGAAGAGTTTGCAACATTCTCTCAAGAGAAAGTAGACGCAATCTTCCGCGCAGCTTCTCTTGCTGCTAACCACGCTCGTATTCCACTTGCTCAACAAGCAGTTGCTGAATCTGGAATGGGTATTGTTGAAGATAAGGTTATCAAAAACCACTTTGCATCTGAATTTATCTACAACAAATACAAAGACGAAAAAACATGTGGCATCTTAGAAGAAGATGACAACCTAGGCACAATGACTATCGCTGAGCCTGTAGGTATCATCTGTGGTATCGTTCCAACAACGAACCCAACTTCTACAGCAATCTTCAAATCTCTAATTTCTCTTAAGACACGTAACGGCATCATCTTCTCGCCACACCCACGTGCAAAGAACTCAACTAACGACGCAGCGAAACTAGTTCTAGACGCAGCTGTTGCAGCTGGTGCTCCAAGAGACATCATCGGTTGGATCGACCAACCATCTGTAGAGCTTTCTAACGCGCTTATGAAGCACGACGGTATCGCACTTATCCTTGCTACTGGTGGTCCAGGCATGGTTAAAGCAGCATACTCTTCAGGTAAGCCTGCTATCGGTGTTGGTGCTGGTAACGTTCCTGTCGTTATCGATGAAACAGCTGACATCAAACGTGCTGTAGCATCTATCCTTATGTCTAAGACTTTCGATAACGGCGTAGTATGTGCTTCTGAGCAAGCTGCAATCGTAGTTAGCGAAGTATATGACGAAGTTAAAGAGCGTTTCGCTTCTCACAAAGCTCACGTTCTATCTAAAGCTGACGCTGATAAAGTACGTAAAGTTCTGCTTATCGACGGCAACCTAAACGCTAAAATCGTAGGTCAACCTGCTCCAGCAATCGCTGAAATGGCTGGTGTTAAAGTTCCTGCTGATACAAAAGTACTTGTAGGTGAAGGTCTTGGTAAAGTTTCTTACGATGACGAATTCGCTCACGAGAAACTATCTCCAACTCTAGGTCTATTCCGCGCAGATGACTTCGAAGACGCAGTTGCTCAAGCGGTAACTATGGTTGAAATCGGTGGTATCGGTCACACATCTGGTCTTTACACTAACCAAGATACTAACGCAGACCGCATCCGTTACTTCGGTGACAAGATGAAGACTGCTCGTATCCTAATCAACATCCCGACTACTCACGGTGGTATCGGTGACCTGTACAACTTCAACGTTGCACCTTCTCTAACTCTAGGTTGTGGTTCATGGGGTGGTAACTCTATCTCTGAGAACGTAGGTCCTAAGCACCTTATCAACAAGAAAACTGTAGCGAAGCGAGCTGAAAACATGTTGTGGCACAAACTACCTAAGTCTATCTACTTCCGTCGTGGTAGCCTTCCAATCGCAATGAGCGACCTAGAAGGTAAGAAACGCGCATTCCTAGTAACTGACCGTTTCCTATTCAACAACGGTTACGCAGATGACGTAGTTAGCTTGCTTAAAGCACAAGGCATCGAAGTTCAAACTTTCTTCGACGTAGAAGCGGATCCAACGCTATCTGTTGTTGAGAAAGGCGCTGAAGCAATGAAGAGCTTCCAACCTGACGTAATCCTTGCTCTAGGTGGCGGTTCTCCAATGGATGCTGCTAAGATCATGTGGGTTATGTACGAGCACCCAGAAACTCACTTCGAAGAACTAGCAATGCGCTTTATGGACATCCGTAAACGTATCTACAAGTTCCCTAAAATGGGTCAAAAAGCTGAGCTTGTATGTATCACTACAACTTCAGGTACAGGTTCAGAGGTTACTCCATTCGCTGTTGTTACTGACGACAAGACTGGTGCTAAATACCCACTAGCTGATTACGAAATCACGCCAAACATGGCTATCGTTGATGCGAACCTAGTAATGAACATGCCTAAGTCTCTAACAGCGTTCGGTGGTTACGATGCAGTAACTCACGCTCTTGAAGCTTACGTATCTGTTCTAGCGAACGAGTACTCAGACGGTCAAGCTCTTCAAGCTCTTAAGATGCTTAAAGAATACCTACCATCAAGCTACAAAAATGGTGCGGCTGACCCAATAGCTCGTGAGAAAGTACACAACGCAGCAACTATCGCTGGTGTAGCATTTGCGAACGCATTCCTAGGTGTGTGTCACTCAATGGCTCACAAAATTGGTGCTGAGTTCCACCTACCACACGGTCTTGCTAACGCACTACTTATCTCAAACGTTGTACGTTACAACGCGAACGATAACCCAACTAAGCAGACTGCATTCTCTCAGTACGACCGTCCACAAGCACGTCGTCGTTACGCTGAAGTTGCTGACCACCTAGGCCTAAGCCAAGCTGGTGACCGTACAGCTCAGAAGATTGAACGTCTACTGACTTGGTTAGAAGAGCTTAAAGTTGACCTAGATATCCCACTATCTATCCAAGCTGCGGGTGTTAACGAGTCTGACTTCATCGCTAAACTAGGCGAGCTAGCTGTTGAAGCGTTCGATGACCAGTGTACAGGTGCTAACCCACGTTACCCTCTAATCACTGAGCTAAAAGAAGTTCTAACAACTTCTTACTTCGGCCAACCATACGTTGAAGGCGAAACTTTCGAAGGTACTACAGTTATCCTTAAGAAAGCAGACCAAAAGCCAGCTGAAGCGAAAGCGCCAAAAGCTAAAAAAGAAAAAGCTAACGCATAATAAGTAAGCATTAGTTTTGAGATAAGTTTTCGCTAGCACGATACTTATCTATCGGGAAAAGATGAAAGCCCCAGTCGAGAGACTGGGGCTTTTTTTATGTTTGGTTCGTTTGTAAAACGGATTGAGAGGCAATAGCTCTGCTACTTAATATGAGCTGAGCCAGTCATGTTCAATTGGAATAGGGAGTTAAACCTCTGCCGCGACAACTCGCCCACTGAAGTAGTCATTCGAGACAATGTATTCGGTTGTTCTGGTCAGCTCGTCTTGCAGCTGCGCCCAGTGACATCGGTTGAGCTTGCCATCGGAGTTATGAACGGCGGGAACAACGCCACCGACTCGAATACCAAAGGGAGTCAGCTCTTTCGCCCAACTATGGGTAAAGCCAGTTATCATTGAGTTTGCGCTCTCTAAGCCAGACACATCGTGAAAGTCATCATGAGATATCACATTCACAATCACGCCTTCCTTATCTTCCTCTCGCAATCTCTCAGCACTGATTTGCCCAAATGCGAACAGGGTCGATGCCATCGATGAGAGATCATTAATAAAGCTGCTCACAGGCTGATCGCCAATTAGGCTAGGCATTGGGGAGCTTATCCAGTTATTGACCAGCACATCGGGTGTCGTGTTGAAGGTGGTTTGAATAAAATCATATACGCTGAGAATCGCTTGGCTGTCATTGCCTTTGAGCGTGTAGTGGTAAACAGAGTCAGAAAACCGGGCACACTGTAGATACGTCGCTTTAAGTGCTTCCGTGTCTTTATCACAAAGGATGACGGTGGCTCCAAGGTTAACAAAGTGGTTCGCAATCGCCCCCCCCAGTAGCGAGCCGGCAGATGTCACCAATATGATTGAGCTTTTTATTTCCATCCCAGTACCTAAACAAATCGTCCATGTCAGATAAGGATGGGTTAAAATTTATACAACGGGTGTGAATTGGTTCAAACTAAGGTGTGCCAATTAATAAGTTTTTATGAACTTAGTGGCACGTCACATTTTGTAGTAACTTCAAGCGGTAACCGACATCAGGTGTTTTTAGGTTGCCTAAGGCTAGTGGTTCATATCATTCGTGTGAATACTTTGAAGTGTGCGAGTTAGTCGAAGAAGAGCTATGGATAGACAGCGAAAAAGGGAAAGGTAGGTGATCGCTATACTTGAGCTTGAATTTGATACCGACGTTGCGCGGTGGTTAGCTCATTGTAGAGCGTGGCATATGGCAAATCAGGTAAATGCTTGTTTGCGAGTTTGCGTCGGTCATGACCAGAAAGGTTTTGGTAAACCTCTTCGGGTAAGTCGGCTGTATCTTCAGGCATGAAGGCAAGCGCTTCAGGTTTCAAGTAATGGCTGAGTTTGGCGCTGGCAAGGCTAGCTTGATGAAAATGATTAGATTGCTGAGCTGAAATCTCATATGAAGACTGGTTTGAACGCAGTTGTTGAGGTTCTGCTACGCCAAATTGTTTGCGCAGGCGATCTTCATTTGTCTCTGTGATTTCAATGGTGTCAATTGGCGTGCAATCACGGACATCATTAGAAAACATAGATAACAGCAACGCGAAATCTGCACGGCGACCTTGCTCAACCGCTTGGCTGATCCCGATGCCGAACTTCAGTTCGTTGATGATTCCTGCTTTGTCTAAAGTATGTATTTGCATGTCGCCTCTCATTGGATACACCTTTAACGGCATGGAGTCGGCAAACTTTAGTGTTTAATTACAGGCAAATAGAGAATTTATGTAGGGTTGGGAAGAACGCTATCAATAGTTCGAGAAGTAAGCGCTATTGGCGGGTTTATTACGAAATGTTTAGATTTTGTGGAACACGACAGATACAAAAAAGCTCACGCCGAGGCATGAGCTTTCAATAGATAACTCGCTATAAATAGCGCAGCGTAAGCAATAATTACTTAGCTAGGTTCTCTTCTACGAAAAACCAGTTTACTAGGTTCCAGAATGCAGCCATGTAGTCAGGGCGAACATTGCGGAAATCGATGTAGTAAGCGTGTTCCCATAGGTCAACAGTTAGAAGTGGAGTAACACCTTCTTCTGTTAGAGGAGTAGCAGCGTTAGAAGTGTTAACGATGTCTAGAGAACCGTCAGCTTTCTTAACTAACCAAGTCCAAGAAGAACCGAAGTTGTTGATTGCTGAATCAGTGAATTTCGCTTTGAATTCTTCGAAAGAACCGAATGCAGCGTTGATAGCTTCTGCAACAGCGCCAGTTGGTTCGCCGCCCGCTTTAGGAGCAAGACAGTGCCAGTAGAACGTGTGGTTCCAGATTTGAGCAGCGTTATTGAAAACACCACCAGTAGAAGTCTTAACGATCTCTTCTAGTGTTTTGCCTTCAAACTCAGTACCTGGGATAAGGCCGTTTAGCTTAACAACGTAAGTGTTGTGGTGCTTACCGTGGTGGAAATCTAGCGTTTCTGCTGAGATGTGTGGTTCTAGCGCGTCTTTCGCGTAAGGAAGAGCCGGTAGTTCAAATGCCATTGCTCAATTCTCCATTGATATGAAAGAGTTAACTCTTTCGATTGCTTCCAGTGATATTATTATTCATGGCTCGCTATACTGCCAACCATGGTCAATTTGCTGACTTGCGATATAGTTTAGCAAGTTTTTACTTTATTAAAAGCTTATTTCATTACTTTTGTGTGAATTGTTAGCTTAGCTTGTTAACCGCTTTTTTTATATGGTTTTTATTCTTTTAGTTTGGGGTAGAATAAAGGCAATAAAAGCCGTAATCCATTAACGAGGAAGCAATGGAAACTATCGATAAAATCAAACAGCAAATTGAAGAAAACACTATTCTACTGTACATGAAAGGTTCTCCTAAGCTACCTAGCTGTGGTTTCTCTTCTCAAGCGTCTCAAGCTCTAATGGCATGTGGCGAAAAATTTGCTTACGTAGATATCCTACAAAACCCTGATATCCGTGCAGAGCTTCCTGCTTACGCACAGTGGCCAACTTTCCCACAACTTTGGGTTGAAGGTGAGCTAATCGGTGGTTGTGACATCATTCTTGAGATGTTCCAAAAAGGCGAACTTCAGCCAATCATCAAAGAAGCAGCGGCTAAAGTTGCTGGCGATGACGCTGAATAAGTTCTAGCCTTTGCGCTGAATAGTTAAAATGAGGGGCCTTAATCAGGCTCCTTTTTTGTTTGAATTGATCGAATCATTGACTCGATAAGGAATGAACAATGAACGTAAAACTTCATTATGTGCATGATCCAATGTGCAGCTGGTGTTGGGGTTACAAGCCAACACTTGAGTTATTGAAACAACAATTGCCTGCGAGCATTGAGTTTAACTATGTAGTGGGTGGTTTGGCCCCGGATTCTGATGAGCCAATGTCAGAAGAGATGAAAGGCAAGCTGCAAGCGATTTGGAAGCAGATCGAAGCTAAGTTGGGTACTGAGTTTAACCATGATTTTTGGACAGAGTGCCAACCTGTTCGCAGTACTTACCCTGCGTGCCGTGCCGTGATTGCTGCAGGTTTTCAAGACCACTACGAAGCGATGCTTGAAGCGATTCAACATGCTTACTACCTTCGTGCGATGTTGCCACATAGCCAAGACACACATTTGCAGTTGGCTGAAGAGCTAGGTATGAATGTTCAACAGTTAGAAAATGACCTTTCTAGCAAGTTATTGGAAAGTGAGTTAGATGACCAGCTAGGCTTTAAAGAAGCGATGGGTGTATTTTCTTACCCGACCTTAATGCTTGAAGTGAACGGCATCTTTAGTGAAGTTGAATTGGATTATCATTCAACGGAAGCGACGCTTAAGTCTATTCGCGAAATTTTAGTGAGTAATGCTCCCGCTGCGTAATTCAGCGAGAGTCATCTGTATTCGCAATGATTTCTAAGGCTTACTCATCAGAGTAAGCCTTTTTTGTTTGGTGTCGCTAGTTCAATGAGAGTGAGCGGAAGGAAGAGTAGAATGAATCTCAGAGACAAAAAAGACCGCACGAGGCGGTCTTTATAAAAGTGAGCGTAGGACTGTTTAACTACAGAACCTAATTACAGAACCATGGCTGCAATCCAACCGAATACGATCAGTGGGATGTTGTAGTGCAGGAACGTCGGTACTACGGTTTCCCATACGTGCTCGTGTTGACCATCAGCATTTAGACCAGACGTTGGACCTAATGTTGAGTCAGAAGCCGGAGAGCCCGCATCACCAAGTGCAGCAGCTGTACCTACTAGAGCGATTGTTGCCATTGGCGAGAAGCCAAATGCTGCTGCTAGTGGAACGTAGATAGTTGCAAGGATTGGAATCGTAGAGAACGAAGAACCAATGCCCATAGTAACCAATAGACCAACAATTAGCATAAGTAGTGCTGCTAGAGGCTTGTTGTCGCCGATGCTTGTTGAAAGTGCTTCAACCAAAGATTCAACGCCACCTGTTTGCTTCATAACTGCCGCGAAACCTGCTGCTGCAATCATGATGAAACCGATCATTGCCATCATGTGAACGCCCTTGGTGAAGACATCTTGTGTCTCTTTCCAAGCAATAACGCCACCGAAGGTAAATACCATGAAACCCGCTAGAGCACCGATGATCATAGAGCCAGTCGATAGTTGAACTGTTAGCGCTGCTACGATACCAGCTGCTGCTACTAGGATGTGCTTCTTGTTGATCTCTTTCACTTCTGTTGAAACAACAGTGTGAGAGGTTTCTTTGTATTGGCGAGGCTTACGGTAAGTAAAGAATACTGCAGTAAGAAGACCGAAGATCATGCCCGCAGCGGGTAACAACATCGCCATTGGCACTTGGCTTGCTACTACGTTTTCAAGACCATTGTCGTGAAGGTTTTTAAGCAGAATGTTGTTTAGGAAGATGCCACCAAAACCAATCGGTAACACCATGTAAGGTGTAATCAGACCAAAAGTCAGCACACACGCAACTAGACGACGGTCTAGGTTCATTTTTGCGAATACGCCTAGTAGAGGTGGGATTAAGATTGGGATGAAGGCGATATGTACCGGAATCACGTTTTGCGAAGACATGGTCACTAAGATCAACGACGCAAGCATGCCGTATTTAAGACCAGTCGATGCTGCACTGTTCTCTTTGCCGTGAATGCGTTTGATAACACTTTGAGCAAGGAGATCTGTGATACCAGAACGTGAGATAGCAACAGCGAATGTACCAAGCATAGCGTAGCTAAGTGCAATCGTTGCACCGCCGCCTAATCCACTTTCGAAAGCCGCGACTGCGTCGTTCAAGCTCATACCAGAGGCTACGCCACCGATAATTGCACTGAACGTCAGAGCAACGACGACGTTTACGCGCATCAAAGCTAAAACAAGCATGATGCAAACTGAAATTACAACAGGATTCATATTATTCTCGGGATGTTGTGTTTTTTATGAAGGCAATACGAAAAAACGTTTACCGACTCTATTTTTTATTCTTCGTCAACAAGAGGCCAACCACCAAGGGCTTTCCATTTGTTTACAATGCCGCAAAATAACTCTGTGGTTTTTTGCGTATCATACAAAGCAGAGTGTGCTTCTTTGTTGTCAAATTCCATCCCTGCAGTGCGGCAAGCTTTAGCCAAAACGGTTTGACCGTAGGCAAGACCACTAAGAGCTGCAGTGTCAAAAGTAGCAAATGGATGGAAAGGGACGCGTTTAAGCTTACAGCGCTCACTTGCCGCATTAACGAAGTTCAAATCGAATGTAGCGTTGTGAGCAACCATGATTGCGCGACTGCAATCTGAAGCTTTTTGTTCTTTTCTCACTAGCTTGTAGATTTCTTTAAGGGCTTCTTGTTCCGACACAGCACCACGTAATGGGCTAAATGGGTCTTTAATTCCGTTAAAGTCTAATGCTGCCTGCTCTATATTTGCGCCTTCAAAAGGCTCAATGTGAAAATGAAGCGTTGATGCAGGGTGCAGATCTCCGTTCTCATCCATTTTTAATGTAATGGCACAGATTTCTAATAATGCATCGGTTTCAGCGTTAAACCCTGCGGTTTCCACGTCGATGACCACTGGAAAATAGCCGCGAAAGCGTTTTTTTAGGGTCAGAGCTTCGTTTTCTACAGTCATGTTAGCCCAAATAAGTGTGATTAAGGCTGCATTATTGCAGATAATAGCAGTGATAAAAACTAGGGAAGGGCAATAAATCTTAAATTACCCAACCCATTACGGCTTGATAATTGCATATTTAAACGTGAGAGAAAAATGCGGCAATTGGCTGCATTGTTAAACGAATTGCTTAAGAGATACTCCACTTTATGAAGAAACAACTCATAACAGGTTCAATGCTATTTTCGCTACTTGTGTCGTCATCGGTCATGGCACAAGAAAAGCGTTACGGAGCATCTCCTCAACAGTCGACATGGGAGATGGTAGCCAACACGCCACTTGAATGTCGCTTGGTCCACCCAATTCCAAACTTTGGTGATGCTGAGTTCTCATCTCGCGCGAGTAAAAAAATCATTTTGGACTTTGAGCTTAAAATGCGCCGTCCAATGGGTGCGACGCGCAATGTAAGCTTGATCTCTATGCCGCCACCTTGGCGTCCGGGTGAAAGTGCTGATCGTATGACAACCATTAAGTTCTTCCAGCAATTTGACGGCTATGTCGGCGGTCAAACAGCTTGGGGCATCTTGAGTGAGTTGGAGAAAGGGCGTTATCCGACATTCAGCTACCAAGAGTGGCAGAGCCGAGATCAACGTATCGAAGTGTCGTTGTCGTCGGTGTTGTTCCAAGAAAAATACAATGTGTTCAGTGACTGTGTTGCTAACTTGCTGCCTTACAGCTTTGAAGATATCTCTTTCACTATTTTGCATTACGACCGCAACAGCGACCAGCTGAACAAGTCGTCGCGCAAAAGGCTGAGCCAGATTGCCGATTACGTTCGCTATAACCAAGACATCGACCTTGTGCTGGTGGCAACGTACACCGACTCTGTCGACAGCAAAGGGATTAGCCAAAACCTTTCAGAGCGCAGAGCAGAATCGTTAAGAGAGTACTTCAAATCTCTAGGCCTGCCAGAAGATCGTATCCAAGTGCAAGGCTATGGCAAGCGTCGTCCGATTGCGGACAATAACTCGCCAATTGGTAAAGATAAGAACCGACGTGTTGTGATCTCTTTAGGTCGCACACAGGTTTAAGCTAAACAACAGCTTGTTTTGAAATGACAAAGCCCGTCTTGATGACGGGCTTTTTTATGTTTTAAATTTGGAGTCGTTGTTTTAACGGAACTTGTTTAATTCAAGCGGAAGCGGGCGATCATTTCACAGTTGGTCGCGGTATCGATCTTTTCCACCATAGAGGCAATTTTAGGGTTTGGGTGGCGTTTCATGAAATCGATCAGCGCTTTCTTACAGCAACCAATAGAATCGATAAAGCTTGAACATTGAGTATTAGGGCACTGAGGGATCAGTGTGAGTACCTTTTCAGAAGCCAGTTGAAGATACTTGAGCTCGTATTCAGTGTCGCCAGCCCAACGCCAGAATTGAGCAAGATTGTGGCAAGAAATCACCGAGATCAGTAAGCGTTCATCGGCTTGAATATCGGTGCGTTCTGTAATTTCTTCACTTAAGTTCAAAGCCTGCTGATAATGAAGAATACTTCGTACAGGATCGTCGAGCTGCAATGCAGTATC
The DNA here is from genome assembly GCF_041471665.1 of Vibrio sp. 10N.261.51.F11. Taxonomy (NCBI): domain Bacteria; kingdom Pseudomonadati; phylum Pseudomonadota; class Gammaproteobacteria; order Vibrionales; family Vibrionaceae; genus Vibrio; species Vibrio sp. 10N.261.51.F11. The sequence goes on from NZ_JBFROW010000095.1 coordinate 21,844, forward strand.
GGCAAGTAACGTGTGTTTTTCCCATTCGCTAATCATTGTATTACCTCACTAATCAATAGGTGGTTAATTTAAATGATAATCATTATCGTGTAAAGTTTCATCAATGAGATTGTTAAGAATAATTGGTGAAGCATATCGATTATGGGGAGAGTGATAAAAAAGAAGCGAGCATAGTGCTCGCTTCTTTTTTATTTCATCAGGCGTTCAAACTCAACTTCTCAAAGAGGTTAAGGAATTAACCTTCTAGACCTGCGCTTGCTTGTTTGTTCTGAATCAGCTCAATCATGTAGCCATCAGGATCTTTAACGAACGCAATGTGTGTAGAGCCGCCTTTAACCGGACCCGCTTCTCGCGTTACGTTGCCGCCAGCTGCTTTAATCGCATCACACGTTGTGTAGATGTCATCAACACCGATAGCAACGTGACCAAAAGCAGAGCCAAGATCGTATTCCGTGGTGCCCCAGTTGTAAGTCAGCTCAATCACTGCGCCTTGAGATTCGTCGCCAAAGCCAACGAAAGCCAGTGTGTATTCGTACTCTTTGTTTTCGTTCTTACGTAATAGCTGCATGCCCATTACATTGGTGTAGAACTCGATAGACTTGTCTAGATCACCCACGCGTAGCATGGTGTGTAAAATACGACCGTTTGACATGATTTGCTCCTAGCTTGTTATTGGTTGTTTCTTTTATAGCACTATATATGAGCAAGCTCATAAGCAACACCAAAGAGATGATGAGTTTGGTCATATTTTCTTATTCTCATCATCTATCTTACTCTCCCCCTCTGCCTTTTTTCTTATTTGTATTACAATAAATTAAAGAGCGACGGCCTTATTAATTTGTCAGTCACTAGCGCTTAATTCGCAGTTTTGCATAAATAGTAAGTTTGAGTGTTGGTCTTTTTTGTAATGGCCAAGAATGGCCTTGGTTGTTGAATTGTGACTTATATCTCCATCTTGTTGCTGATTTCCTTTCGTTTTTACAATTGGCATCTAACTTTCCATTTTATCAATTTATGATTACGCCAACATCTCCCTGTTTATAGAAAGGTTATTCCGATGTTTTACTTCGTTATTAAGGAATTTTCGATAAAATACGCCGATAACCAATGGTTTTTACGAAAGTGCAAAGGGTGTCTATTTTTTGTGCTTATCTTTTTTAAACAATAGTTTGGGCTTGTATTGTTTGTTTTATGTTTGATGTTTGATGTGGTTGTGTTTTCAAAGTAGTTGTCAAGTGTGTATCAAGTGTATCTTTTGCGATCTTTGCTAAATAGACAATCCTTACTATATAGTTTTTCAAGCGCACCAAATCGACTAAATATTCACTTTTGATTTGTGCGATTTTTCTATCACATAAGAATAAGTATTATTTTATTACATTAGCCTCGGCGTGAGGCATTGATGTGGAGTACTCAAATGACGAGTAAATGGTTTACACAACAAAGTTCAGATGTTTTAAACGAACTGAACGCAGATCAAACGACAGGTTTATTAACTTCTGAAGCGGATGCACGCTTAGAGAAGCACGGCACTAACGAACTGACTGCACAAGAGTCAGCTTCTGCGTGGGAACTGTATATTCATCAATATAAAAACCCACTGATTTTTATTCTAGCTGTTGGTGCAATCGTTTCTTGGTCTACTGGCCACGCGATTGATGCTATTGCTATTGCAGTGATTATCCTTATCAATACTGGTATCGCGTTCTGGCAAGAATTTAAAGCTCAGAAAGGGATGGAAGCGCTAAAAGAAATGGCAGCTCCAGAAGCCGAAGTGATGCGCGATGGTAAATGGATCAGTGTTCCAGCTAAAACCCTCGTTCCTGGTGACATCATCAAAATTAATACTGGCGATATTCTGCCTGCTGATGTTCGTATTCTTGAGTCAAACCGTCTGACGGTAGATGAGGCTGCACTGACCGGTGAATCTGAGCCAGTGAATAAGCAGTCTGAACGCCTTGAAGATGAGACCCTTGGTCTTGGCGATCAGAAAAACATGGGCTTCATGACAACAATCGTGACTACAGGTACAGGCCTTGCTGTGGTAACAAGCACAGGTATGCAAACTGAAGTTGGTCACATCGCTGATATGATGAACCAAACGGAAGAGACGAAAACACCAATGCAAGAGCGTATGGACACCATCGCACTCGCATTATTGGTTGTTGCTCTTGTGGTTGTTGCTATTGTTTGTGCTATCGGTGTTTACCACGGTATGCCATGGTTAGAAATCCTAACAACAGGTATCTCTTTATCGGTTGCCGCTATTCCTGAAGGTTTACCAACGGTGGTTACTATCGTATTAACGATGGGCTCGACTAAGATGGTTAAGAATAATGCTTTGGCTAAACAGCTAGCAGCAATCGAAACGCTTGGTTCTACAACCGTTATCTGTTCAGATAAAACCGGTACGCTAACACAAAACCAAATGCAGGTGATGAAAGCGTACGATGTGTCTGGTCGTTACTGGGATGTGTCAGGTAAAGGTTTTGATCCTAAGGGTGAATTCATTACCAAAGGTCACAATGTCGAAGCGACAAACAGCCCTGCAATGATGAAAGGTCTTGTTGTTGCAACGCTTTGTAACGATGCTGAATATGTAAATGCTGATGGTAAATGGACGGTTCGTGGCAACCCGACAGAAGGTGCACTAATTGTTGCAGCTGCAAAAGCAGGTCTTAAACAAGATGAAATGCTATCAACGGGTGGCTACTCAATCGTTAAGAAGTTCCCGTTCGATTCTGGTCGTAAGATGGCTTCTGTTATCGTTCGTGACCCACAAGGTAAGCACTTCCTAGCATTGAAAGGTGCGCCAGATGTTGTTCTTGGTAAATCAACCAGCTTCATGGTTGACGGTGGTTTCGTACCAACGGTTGGCTGTGAAGTTTCAGGCAACTTGGCTCTCGATACCGCACCGTCTCAAGAGCTTCATTTAAACTTTGAAGCGGCAATCCAAACCTTTGGTGGTGATGCTCTGCGTACACTTGCCGTTGGTTTCCGTGAATTAAAAGAAGAAGAGCTTGAGTTAGATTTCCCTGAGCTTGAAAAAGACGTCAGCATCCTGGGTATCTATGGCATCATGGATCCACCACGCCCAGAAGTACGCGATGCAGTAAATAGCTGTTATAGCGCTGGTGTTCGTACGGTAATGATTACCGGTGACCACGCAGTCACGGCAGCAGCGATTGCTCGTGAAATCGGAATCATCCGTAGCGAAGACGATCTAGTGGTAACGGGTGCTGAGCTTGACCAAATGGATGACGAGAAGCTGTTGTCTATCTGTTCTCAGGTTGCAGTATTTGCCCGTGTTACTCCAGAGCACAAGCTGCGTATCGTAAAAGCGCAGCAAGAGAACAATGAAGTTGCCTCTATGACCGGTGACGGCGTGAACGATGCGCCAGCACTGCGTCGTGCAGACATTGGTGTTGCGATGGGTATTACAGGTACGTCTGTTGCGAAAGACTCAGGTGACCTTATCCTGTTGGATGACAACTTCAGTACTATCGTGAAGGCGGTACGTCAGGGTCGTCAAATTTTCGATAACCTACGTAAGTTTATCCGCCAAGCACTTACAGCGAACGTGGGTGAGGTTTCGGTAATCCTATTTGCATTCCTACTCATGGGACCAGATGTAGTACTTCCGCTAACTCCACTAATGATTTTATGGGTTAACCTCGTTTCTGATGGTCTACCAGCACTCGCACTTGGTGTTGAACCAGAAGAGAAAGATCTCATGGAGCGTAAGCCAGGCAAACGTGACCAAGGCTTCTTCTCTAATGGTCTAGGCGCTCGTATCCTAACTCGTGGTCTCGCATTAGGTGGTCTAAGCTTTGTGACATTCTCTTACGCACTCGACGGTGGTTACAGTGCTCAATACGCACAAACCGTTGCGTTTTTAACACTGATCTTTGCTCAACTTTGGAGCTTGTTCGATGCACGTACGTTTACAACGATTTATCGTAAGAATCCGTTCACTAACCACTACCTACTTGGTGCGGTGGCAGTATCGGCTATCTTGTCTTTAAGCGTTGTGTACACAAGCTTCGGCCAGCTGGTATTCAGCACAGAAGCACTAGAGTTTAATCACTTAATATCGTTAATCTTCATTGCAGCAGTACCAACATTTGTTCTATCTGCTATCAAAGAAGTGACTAAAGTGAAGTTTATCTAAGACAGACTTCTTAGCAAAATAACTGAATCCCGCCAAAAAAGGCGGGATTTTTTATGCCTGTTATCTTGGGGCGCAGAATTAGAAATGAAAACTGATATAGAAGCAGCTTCTAGAGAGTGGCAATAAAAAAGCAGCGCCTTAAGCGCTGCTGTGTTGATTAATTGTTGTGAACGGAAAGACTAATCTTCGCTCTTTTCTTTGAACTCACAGAGATCTTCAATGATACAGCTGCCACAGCGTGGTTTACGTGCGACACAGGTGTAACGTCCATGAAGAATGAGCCAATGGTGGACATCCAGTTTGAATTCTTTTGGGATAACTTTAAGTAGTTTTGCTTCGACATCGTCGACGGTTTTACCCATCGCTAGCTTAGTGCGGTTTGATACACGATAGATGTGAGTATCAACGGCAATCGTTGGCCAACCAAATGCGGTATTTAACACTACGTTTGCTGTTTTACGTCCAACACCTGGAAGGGCTTCTAATGCAGCGCGATCTTCCGGTACTTCACCATTATGTAGGTCAAGCAGCATACGACACGTCTTGATGGTGTTTTCTGCTTTTGAGTTAAATAGGCCGATGGTCTTGATGTACTCTTTTAAGCCATCAACACCTAGGTCGAAAATTGCTTGAGGCGTATTGGCTACAGGGTACAGTTTATCCGTCGCCTTGTTCACACTGACATCGGTTGCTTGTGCAGACAATAGAACGGCAATCAGCAGTTCGAATGGGCTGTTCCAGTTAAGCTCAGTCTCTGGCTTTGGATTGTTTTCTCTTAAACGCTCAAGTATTTCTACTCGTTTTACATTGTTCATAGCGACATTACTTTCAAATAGTTAGGGCATGAAGCTTGGATTGCTTCTGCTTTATCATCGGTTACGCGCTCTTATGAGCGTCATTATTATATGTACTGTTTAGATCTGATTTGCCCCGCTGAGTGATTGAGCCAACTCAGCGGGGTTTAAGCTAATTTAACTTATTAGGCATTGGTAACGCGAGCGCGTTCAATGACTGGTTTTTCTTGTTTTGGTTGTCTAGATTTTGCTTGGTTATCGATGATGTTTTTCAAAGCAATTAAGAAACCAACACCAATGAAGGCACCCGGTGGAAGCAGGGCTAACAAGAAGCTGTTATCAAATTGGAATATCTGGATTCGTAATACCGAAGCCCAGTCACCAAGCAGCAGGTCTGCGCCATCAAATAGAGTGCCGTTACCAATAATCTCACGCATCGCACCTAACACAACCAATACCGATGTCATGCCTAGACCCATCCAGAAACCATCTTGAGCCGCTGGTAGCACTTCATTCTTTGAAGCGAAGGCTTCCGCACGACCAATGATGATGCAGTTGGTTACAATCAGCGGGATGAAGATACCCAAAGAGAGGTAAAGCCCATAGGCGTAAGCGTTCATCAGTAATTGAACACACGTTACTAGCGAGGCAATGATCATTACGAATACTGGGATACGCACTTCTTTTGGCACATGGTTACGAACCAAAGAAACAGAAACGTTTGAGCCGACCAGTACAAGCAAGGTAGCAATACCTAGCCCAAGTGCGTTAGTGACTGTTGACGATACAGCCAGCAGCGGACATAACCCAAGAAGTTGTACTAGGGCAGGGTTATTGGCCCACATGCCATTTTTGATCAGTGTTTTATGGTCACTCATTATTCACCACCACAATTTAGAGGTTGAGCAAGCAATGCTTGGTTGTTTTGGTTAACGTATTGAACCGCTTGTTTGACTGACTTCACGACCGCTCTTGGTGTGATGGTTGCGCCAGTAAACTGGTCAAAGTCACCACCGTCTTTACGAACCTTCCAACGGTCAAGATTAGAATCTGTTACTTGTTTGCCTGCAAACGAAAGTATCCAATCACTTACACGCAAATCAATCTTATCACCCAAACCTGGAGTTTCTTGGTGAGAAAGCACGCGAGTACCTAAAATAGTACCGTCGATCTTCATTCCAACAATCACTTTAATCGCGCCGTTGTAGCCGTCTGGGGCAATCGCTTCGATCGCAATCGCACTCGGCTCACCATTGATTTTAGCAATGTAAGCCGGCATCGCTTGCTCAGTACCAAGCTCTTCTGCTTGAACCAAAGTACAAGACGAAAACAGCTCGTTGTCGTGCAGATCGTGTGGGATCACTTGGTTAAGAACAGACAGTAACTGAGCCTGTTCTTGTTGTTTGATCTGATCTTTGGTCAGGTAGTGAGTTACCGCGACCAATCCCGTCGAAGCACACGCAAAAATCGCGAGTACAAGGCCGTTTTTCTTAATTGCATTTAGCATGGTATCCGCTCCCTTTAGTGGCCGTATGTACGAGGTTTGGTGTAGTAGTCAATCAGTGGAACACACATGTTGGCTAACAATACAGCAAACGCCACGCCATCAGGGAAACCACCCCAACTGCGGATGATAAATACCAAACCGCCGATCAGAGCGCCAAACACTAAGCGACCTTTCACTGTTGTTGATGCTGAAACTGGGTCGGTCGCAATAAAAAATGCGCCGAGCATAGTCGCACCAGACAATAGATGAATGGTTGGAGAAGCAGTTTCACCTGGAGTTAAGATTAAGAACACTAGGCTAAACAGCGCAAGGCTGCCGATGAAAGCCACAGGAATATGCCATTGAATCACGCGTTGCTTAATAAGTACCAAGCCACCAATTAGGTAGGCAAGGTTCACCCACTCCCAACCCACGCCAGCTAGCCAGCTGAATTGCGGTTGAGACAGAGCTTCAGAAGCGGTGTTGCCTGCCGTTAATGCGGTTTTAAATGCATCAAGCGGCGTCGCCATTGTGGTGCCATCTATACCTAAACGAGCTTGCTGTAGAGACAGCCCCTCATTGTTGAAGCCTGTAAAGATCATCAAAAATGAGTCAACAAAACTCGTTGCTTCAGCTGTTAAACTGGTCGGTGCATTCCAACTGGTCATCTGAACTGGGAATGAGATCAACAAAACAACGTAAGCGACCATCGCTGGGTTAAATGGATTTTGCCCAAGTCCGCCGTATAGGTGTTTCGCTATGACAATTGCGAAGAACATACCTATCACTAGAATCCACCACGGAGAGTGCGGAGGAATCGCGACACTAAGTAGCCAAGCGGTGACAACAGCACTGTAATCACGTAGCGCCATCACTGGCGGGCGCTTTCTTAGCAGCATGATTGCTGCTTCAAAGGTAATCGCAAGTGCGATAGCAAATACTAACTGGATGAGCGTACCCCATCCGAAGAAGTAGGTTTGAGCTAGTAGACCTGGCAATGCACAAATAGCGACCCATTTCATAAGATCTGGGGTGCTTCTACGACTGTGTGCGTGCGGTGAGCTGGCGATAAAGAAGGCCACTACTCTTTCTCCTCATTATTCTTTTTATCTAGCTCTTGCTGTGCTTTTCTTGCTTTAGCACGAGCAATAGCGGCAGCAACAGCTGCTTTCTTAGGATCGACTGGTTCTTGTTGAGTTTCAGCCTTTACTTCAACTGCAGGTTCAACCACAGATTCAGGCGTTTCTGCTGATTCTTCCTGTTTCGCTTGTTGTGCCTTTCTTGCTTTAGCGTGAGCGATTGCGGCAGCAACGGCTGCTTTTTTAGGATCGACGGGTTCTGATTGAGTTTTAGCTTCAACCTCAATCACTGGCTCAGGAGTTTCTGCTGCTTCGTCTTGCTTAGCTTGTTGAGCTTTCTTGGCTTTAGCGCGAGCGATGGCTGCAGCAACAGCGGCTTTCTTAGGATCGACTGGCTCTTGTTGAGTTTCAGCTTCAACTTCAATCACTGACTCAGGAGTTTCCGCTTGCTTAGCTTGCTGTGCTTTTTTCGCTTTAGCGCGAGCAATGGCCGCAGCGACAGCATCTTTCTTAGCGTCGCCAGTACTTTCAGTCGGAGCATCAGAAGCTGATTCTGCTTGTTGAGCTTTCTTGGCTTTAGCACGAGCAATAGCCGCAGCGACAGCATCTTTCTTAGCGTCGCCAGTACTTTCAACCGGAGCTTCGGAAGCTGATTCTGCTTGTTGAGCCTTCTTCGCTTTAGCACGCGCGATAGCCGCAGCGACAGCATCTTTCTTAGCATCGCCAGAGCTTTTAGCTGGAGCTTCACTTTCGGTTTGAGCAGCTGATTCCGCTTGTTGAGCTTTCTTCGCTTTAGCACGAGCAATGGCCGCAGCGACAGCATCTTTCTTGGCGTCGCCAGTACTTTCAGCCGGAGCCTCGGAAGCTGAACCTGCTTGTTGGGCTTTCTTGGCTTTAGCGCGAGCAATAGCCGCAGTGACAGCATCTTTCTTGCCATCACCTGAGCTTTCTGCAGGAGTATCAGCGGCTGCTTGTTGTGCCTTGCGCTCTCGAGCTTGACGTTTACGTTCTTCACGCAATTTCGACATTTCAGAGTTGTCTGGTTCAGCGCCATCCGCTTTCTGAGCCGCAGCTTGTTTCGCTTTTGCCTTCGCAATAGCAGCAGCTACCGCAGGTTTCACTGCTGGTTCTGCATTAGGAGCTTGGTCTGCCGCGGCTTTTTGCGCTTTAACGCGAGCAATCGCAGCTGCAATCGCATCATCACCATCCGCAGACTTCATATCTTTACGACGGTTGTCAGCAGCTTTCTTGAAGCGGTTTTCACGTTCTGCTTTGTCGCGCTCCATACGAGCGTTTTTCTCTTCGAAACGAATCTTGGCGCGCTCAGCAGCTGTCGCTTCATCTTTTCTTGTTTTGATTTCGGCTTTCGCTTGGCGATAGTACTGAACAAGAGGGATTTCACTTGGGCAGACAAACGCACAAGCACCACATTCAATACAGTCTTTAATATTCAGCTCTTCACACTTATCCAACTCGTTGGCTTTGGCGTGCCATTGCAGTTGTTGAGGAAGTAGAGACGCAGGACAAGCTTCGGCACATGCACTGCATCGAATACATTCCATCTCGTAAGTGCTTGGTGAAATCTCACGGCGCGTTGGCGCTAAAATACAGTTCGATGTTTTGGTAATTGGCACATTGGCATGTGGCAAGGTGAAGCCCATCATAGGGCCGCCCAAAATCAAACGCGGCAGTTTTTTATCGGCCTTGTAGCCAAACTCTTCAAGTAACTCATGTACTGGTGTGCCTAGTAGCGCCCAAACGTTACGAGGTTGCTTAAAGGTCTTACCGGTTAAAGTCACCACACGGTTAACCACAGGTTCACCGTCAATTACCGCTCGCTTAATAGAATAAAGAGAACCGACGTTCTGAACCAAAACACCAATATCTGCAGGAATACCGCCAGCTGGGACCTCTTTATTGGTGAGGATCTTGATCAGTTGCTTCTCGCCACCAGAAGGATACTTAGTTGGGATAACACGAATGACGATATCTTTGTCTTTCGCTGCAATCTCAAGTGCTTTTATCGCGTCTGGTTTGTTGTCTTCGATGCCGATAACCGTCAGCTTTGGTTGAAGAATGTGTTCAACCACTTCGATGCCTTTTAATACTTCGTCGGCATGTTCTTGAAGCAACTTGTCATCAGAGGTGATGTAAGGTTCACATTCCGCAGCATTGACGATCAAAATGTCGGTACGACCTAAACCTGATTGAAGCTTCTTAGCCGTAGGGAAGCCTGCGCCGCCCATGCCCGAAATACCAGCTTGGCGAATCACATCTAGCAGTTCGTCAGAAGTCTTTGTCGAAAAATCTTCAACTGGATTTTTTTCAATCCAAGTGTCTAAGCCATCAGGTTTAATAACCACACATATTTCGCTCAAGCCTGAAGGATGAGCGGTAGTTCGCGGTTCGATAGCGGTAATCACACCCGATGTTGGTGCGTGTACTGGCAAAGTAAAACCTGTGTCTAAGGCCGTAAGTTGCTGACCTTTTAACACAGTGTCGCCAGCAGCAACCAATAGGTTCCCCGGCTTACCGATGTGCTGTTTCACAGGAAGAACGATTTCTTCTGGAAGCCTTGCGTGGACGATATCAGTAGTATTCGACTGTTTCTTGTTTTCAGCAGGGTGCACGCCACCAGGGAAGTTCCAAATAGAGCCCGTGCGAATTTGTTCAATTAAAGAGATCATACTAACCCTATGCTTTAGGCTCTGACGCGGTCGCATCAGTCGCTTGGTTAGTGATATCAGTAACAGGAATGATGTTCATCTGCCATTTCCAATTTTCAGTCGTTGTTGCCACTGGAATCATTTCAATACAGTCAGTAGGGCACGGTGCGACACATAGATCACAACCTGTACATTCATCTTTAATTACTGTGTGCAGTGCCTTGGTGCCACCAACAATGGCGTCAACAGGGCAGGCTTGAATACACTTGGTACAGCCGATACACATATCTTCGTGAATGAAGGCAACGGTTTTTACTTTGTTATCTAAGTCATGAGCGGAGTCTTCAACTTCTACGCCCATTAAATCTGCTAGCTTCTCAATGGTTGCTTGGCCGCCCGGAGGACATTTGTTGATCTTGTCTCCGTTAGCGATCGCCTCTGCGTATGGGCGACAGCCAGGGTAGCCACACTGGCCACATTGAGTTTGCGGTAAAATGGTGTCGATTTGATCGACGATAGGATCAGCTTCAACTTTAAAACGGATAGAAGCAAAGCCCAAAATAGCGCCAAAAACAGCGGCTAAAACGGCTAGCGCAATGATCGCAATTAAAATGGTACTCATGTTTATTTCACCAACCCAGTAAAGCCCATGAATGCCAGAGACATTAGGCCTGCTGTGATCATCGCAATCGATGCGCCTTTGAAGGGCATTGGAACATCAGCAACCGCAATACGTTCACGCATCGCAGCAAATAGGATCAATACAAGAGAGAAACCCACCGCAGCGCCAAAACCATAGATGATCGACTGAATGAAGTTGTGGTTTTCATTGATGTTCAAAAGTGCCACACCTAATACCGCACAGTTGGTGGTGATAAGAGGCAGGAAGATACCCAATAGGCGATAAAGAGTCGGGCTGGTTTTGTGAACGACCATTTCCGTAAATTGAACGACCACCGCGATAACCAAAATGAAGCTCATGGTACGCAGGTATTCAATACCCAGAGGGGTAAGGATGTAGGTTTCTACTAGGTATGCAGATACCGACGCTAACGTCAGAACGAAAGTCGTCGCGAGGCCCATGCCAATCGCAGTCTCCAGTTTCTTGGAGACTCCCATGAAAGGACATAGCCCTAAAAACTTCACTAGCACAAAGTTATTGACCAGCACTGTGCCAACCAACAACAAAAGGTATTCGGTCATAATGGATTAATTCTTGAGATTCCGATCCCGATATTATCCTGCTTTGCTCACCTAATAACAACCAAGGATCACTAGGGATTTAGACACTTGGTGAAAAAATCAACGGGTAACCGTTTGATTAAGATGGATCAGGTTAAGTATAGGTGGGTATTTGCGGGGAATGAAAAATAAGATTAACTCAATGATAACTCATCGAATCAATCCTATTTTCTTTGTTGTAAAAAGTGTCGAGGAACGAAATGACTTAGTCTTTATGAACCTGAGCTTTCTCAATTAATGTTTCGAACAGAGGCTCTGCGCACCAAAATTGGCATAAATAGCTTATGTTCCGTGTGTTCTTTTGGCTCGTCACTTGCGAGTTGCAGAGAGAGCTTAACCGCTTGATTAGCCATGACTTGAATTGGGTAACGAATGGTGGTCAATCGAGGGTAGATGAAGCGAGCAATGTGGCCGTCATCAAACCCAATAACTGATATATCTTCTGGAATACGAACGCCATTTTCTTGTAATAACGCCAAACAGCCTGCTGCCATGTAGTCGTTATACGTGGCAATGGCTGTGATATCTGTGTTTTTTGCCATTAAGTTAACCATGGCTTGCTCACCGCCTAGCTCGTCAGGTTCACCATATTCGATGTACTCATCGTTCGATTCAATACCGTGATCTTTCAATGCATCCAAATAGCCACCTAAGCGGTCGTGAGCATCTTCAATATCGTGACTCGAGCAGATGTAGCCAATGTGCTTGTGGCCGTTTTTAATCAAATACTCAGTCGCGATGTAAGAGCCGCGGCGGTTGTCGAGAGCAATACAGCGGTGTTCGATATCGGGAACAATTCGGTTGATGAGAACTAAGCCGGGCACTTCATTGGCTAGCTTAACCAATTCTTCGTCGCTAATGCCTTTGCTATGAACCACGAGTGATTCGCAGCGGCTGTTGATCAGCAAGTTAATCGCATTACGCTCTTTGGTCGCGTCATGGTAGCCGCTGCCAATCAGTAGCTGCTTTTCTTGCTCACTTGCCACGGTATCAATGGCTTTGATCATCGAGCCGAAGAACGGGGCAGAAACATCATTAACCAGTACACCAATCGCGTTTGAAGATTTGCTGACCAATGCACGGGCGTTGGCATTTGGGCGATAGCCGAGTTTTTCCATAGCGGCTTTTACCGCCGCAATTGCGGTTTCACTGGTGTGAGGTGCATTGTTGATTACTCGAGAGGTGGTCGCGATTGATACGCCTGCTTCCTTCGCAACATCTTTAATGGTAGCCATTCCGCTCTCTTATTCTGAATATAATGCTGTGTGCTGGTGGTTGGACATTTAACAACGGATAGTTAGGCAATTCAAATATTAAACATCAAATATGACGAGGTTTGATGGTTTATTTTTGATTGGCTGACTAGTTTGAAAATAATAAGCCAAGCTCTAGATTTGAGCTTGGCTTTTGAGTCACATTGGCGTGTGAGCTGTTGTCGCGTGAAGTAAGGTAATCACAGGTAACCCAAAGTAATAGGGGAACCAAGTGGCTTAGAGCAAGCCGCTTGGTCCGAATCTACTTACGATGCGCTTGTTAGCGTAACCTGATAACGATATTGATTGTCGGTGAGTTGAAACTCTTGGTGAACACTTGGACTCCAAGAATCATCACCACCAACACCCATATGTTGGTGATCTACGCGTACATAGATTTTCTCTTCACGAGTCAGGTCATTGGTATGCTTAGCATCCGTTAATTGTTGCTGGCTGTACTGACTCACACTGAATGAAAAATCGCCTTCGATCCCGATATTTCCTACATTCAAGTTTTTGGTTCCGCAACGTAACCCGCTATCGGTTGGGAATATATACGGCGTATGCATCTGATCCAGTGTCTGTTTGTGTAAACCGAATCGAGCAGCAGCCAAACGGTCTGGATAGTTTTCAAAAGGACCTAATCCCAGCCACGATACTGGAGTTTCATTGGCAGTTTCGAGTGGTAAAGGTAGCTCCATCTCAAGACCAATGCGTGGCATCGGTGGTAAGTGATCGGCTAAGTTGACATCAACCGCGATATTCATTTCGCCTAGGTTATTTAAGGTGTATTGCCATTTGGTAATCGCTTGGATTTGGCCATTAAATTGGTAGGCGAATACTGACGCCACTTGTACTGAGTCTGCGAGCGCTTGCACGACACAACTTGTACACTGACGCTCCCATTGACCAATGCCTGCAAGTTCCCAGCGACAAGCCCATGCATTTGGGTCGATGTTGTCTATCTCACTGATACCAATGTCGTTATCAAGTGGCGCGCGATAGAAGTTATCGACAGGTGCCTTGATAACTTGCGGTTGCCCATCAACGATCCAGTGGGTCAACAATCCACTCTCTGTATCCCATTGCCATTGATGTGTTTCATCTAGGCTAGACACGACCACTTTATTGTCTTGCTGATGTAACTGGGGAGCCAAAGCATTTGCCGTGATCGGGAGTTGCAAGCCAGCATGGTTACGTAAAGCAAATTGCTCCGTCGCACAAACATGGCCTTCTTCTGCCCACTTGGTTGAATGAGTCAGAGTAATATCGGTGTTGAGATGATATTCGGCTTGTGCTTTTGGTGTGAAAGCGAGGTCAATTACCAGCTCTTGTTTACTATCTTCAGCAACGGATAAGACTTGTTGCCCTGATTGAATCACGATGCCATTTTCGAGCAATTGCCAGCGTAAGATTTCATTGTCAGTCGCTCGGAACAGGTTTTCATTGGTTACCGTTAGGCGGCATTGATCTTCAGTTTGCTCTGCTAACGTCACATTGATCATTCTCTGGCAGTATTTCGCCTCTTCCAAGGTCGGGTGTACGCTGCGATCTGGGAAGATCAAACCGTTGATGCAGAACTGACGGTCGTTGATGACATCGCCAAAGTCTCCACCGTAGGCCCAGAAGTGTTCACCGTTTTCATCCCATTGGCTTAGTCCTTGGTCAACCCAATCCCAGATGAAACCGCCTTGTAGGCGAGGATATTCTCGGAATGCATCCCAGTAATCATTAAAGCTACCCAAACTGTTACCCATTGCGTGTGCGTATTCACAAAGAATAAGCGGGCGTTGCTCGTTAGGCAGAGAAACCCATTTCTTGATAGACCATTTTGGAACGGCATCGTCTTCGATAGTGCTGTTAACGCGTGCGTACATTGGCGCAATGATATCGGTCGCTGTGGTATTTGAACCACCGCCTTCATACTGTACCGGGCGAGAAGGATCGTACTGTTTCGACCAAGCATACATCGCATTGTGGCTGCTGCCGTGCCCTGACTCGTTGCCCAAAGACCAGATGATGATAGAAGGGTGGTTCTTATCACGCATGACCATTTGCGTATAGCGACTCATATAAGCGTGTGCCCATTGCGGATCCGCAGACAAGCGATTCATAGGCTGCATGCCATGGGTCTCGATGTTCGCTTCATCACACACATATAAACCGTATTCGTCACACAGCTCGTACCATCGTGGGTGGTTAGGGTAGTGAGCGGTGCGCACAGCATTGAAGTTGTACTGCTTCATTAGACAGATATCGCGGATCATGTCTTCTTCTGTCATCACATGCCCCAACTCTGGGTGATGCTCATGACGGTTGACGCCGCGAATCAATAGCGGTTTGCCGTTTAGCTTTAGCTGACCGTCTGTCATTTCGACTTTACGGAATCCAACTTGATAAGCTTCACTTTCTATGTGGTTACCTTGCCTATCAAGCAATGACACGACAATTCGGTAAAGGTTAGGAACTTCTGCGCTCCATTTCTTCGGATCTCGAACATGAAGAGTTTGGAATACCACATCATCGTAGGTGCCACGCTCGTCAATTCGTCGATTATGAGGGCGATCGATAAGCGGTTCAGTCACCGCGTTTTCACCGTCAAACAGTTGAACCTGAACTTGGTAAGTGTCTGGTGCCGTAATTTTGGTGACAATAGACAGTGAACCATCGCGATAGCATGCGTCTAAGTCCGGCGTAACGAACACATCTTCAATGCACTGCTTTGGTTTAGCTAGTAAGGTCACATCACGGAAAATACCGCTTAGCCACCACATATCTTGGTCTTCTAAATAGCTACCATCACACCAACGTATCACCATGACAGAAAGCGTATTGTCGCCAACCGTTAGATACTGAGTTAAGTCGAACTCGGCAGGTAAGCGGCTATCTTGGCTGTAACCAACCCAATTGCCATTACACCAAAGATGAAAAGCGGAATTGACGCCATCAAAGATAATACGTTGGGTGTTCTTTAGGTCATTTTTAGTCAACGTAATTTGAGTGCGGTAACAACCGGTTGGGTTTTCTGCCGGTACAAACGGTGGGTTCACTTCAAATGGGTATTTTACGTTGGCGTAGATAGGTTTATCGTAGCCTTGCATTTGCCAGTTCGATGGTACGGTAATCTCGTCCCATTGTGAGTCATTGAAACTTGTTTCGATAAATTCACCGTCAACTTGTTCAGGTGCATCAAAGTATTTGAACTTCCATTGTCCATTAAGAGATTTACGTTGTGACTCAATGCCGTCTCGAGCGTGCTTAAGGTTGCGGTAGCTTGATAATGGGCTGTGCGCATTAAGGCAGTGGATATTCACAGACTGTGGGTTTTCCCAATCGCGTCTTTGGATGATGTTTGAAAATGCCTTCATGGTATTCCTACTCTTAAAGTGTTCAATATGGGTAATAATTCTATTAAGTCATCGGTCTTTTAAGCCGTGATGACCGTTATCAAATCGTTGGTTATGCGTATTGTTCTGTTGGCTTATTCAGCTATTCAGCGAGCTGTTTTAATAAATAATCTTTTGCTTCGGGTATGCCCTGTTCGGCCGCTTGATTAGCAATAAATGCAGCTTGTTTGATGTCATTGTTGTTTAGGGCTTGGTCAATGTCTTTTTGGATATTCAGCCATTGCGCCTTTTGATTGGTTTCAATTGTCTGATTTGATGGTTGAGAAACTTGCTTTGAACCTAAGGTTTCGGGTTCATTGTCGGATGAAACACCAAGCTCAGCCAATAGAGTCAAAACCGCACTGTTTGTTGATTTGCTCGCCGTAACATCAATGACACCTACGTAGCTCAACGTCGCAGTCAACGGCAGTTGCTTATTGCCAATAACCTGCTGAGATTCTGAATACAGATCTTCAGGATGAATTCGATTGATGGCGCTATCTAACTTAGTGCTATCGGCGCTGACCACAATAAATTGCGCGTTGTCTCGTTGAGGTTCGAGTGCAATTGATGCTTCAATTCTTTCTAACCCTTGCATCGTTGTCGGGTAGTAAGTGAAGTCGTTAGTACTGTATTGACCAAGCAGTCGCCATTGTTTGTCAAAGACATAAATAGACGGTGCGAATAGCGCATCATTTTTAATGTATGAACGAATGAGCAAGGACAGCGATTCTGTCGTGTCACTGATTTGGTACGCGATGGTCGGAAAGCGTTGGCTATCCGCTTGTGTATTGTCATTTAACAATGAAGAGGAAAGGGTCGGTAAATGACCGTCCATAATCACTTGTTGGTGGAATGGAACAGACAATTGCGTCATTGGCAGCGCACTTAGCTGAGAGCAGCATGCACTCTCATTGAAATCAGTATTAAGTTCCTTTTCAGGTATTCCGCTGCATGCGCTAACTGTGAGTGCCGCGACAATGATCACCAATGATTTTAATTTCATCTGATTGCTACCTTAGTAAAGGGGAAAACATCGGCTTTCCCCGTTAAATTGCTATTCCAGTGTTGAGCGTCAATTCGTTGATTGAACAGACGCTCGGGTGTGGTGGTTTACCACCAAGTCTCTACGTTGAAACCAAAGGTAATCTCGTCAACAGTCTCGGCATTGATGCTTGTTGCCGTTCCATAAGTCTCGTTACCACGATCCCATTCGTTGTTGGATTCAGAGTACGTCGCAAAAATACGAATAGATGGACGAGCCCATACCCCTTTTCCAGCTTGGAACATTTGAGCCACGGTCACTTTATACATATCGTTGGTGCCCGAGCCGTTTTGAGCTTCTACCGTTTCGTAACCCACCTCTAATGCTGTCGACATGTAATCTGTCCAAGCATATTGAGGACGAGCTCCGACACTGAACCACTTCTCACCATCGTTGTTATCTAGGTTTTTGTCTTGATAAGCGATGGAGTACATCACTTGAACATCTTCACTGATATTCAAGTCACCGTGGTTAAATAGGCGCCAGCTAGAACCATCGTGTTCCACACCCGTGCTGTATTTTCTGTTTGATCCACCTTCAGCACTCATTAATCCACCTGCCAACGCATCGGTACCATATTGGAAGGCCAAGGTGTTTGAACCGTAGTTCCAAGCTTGACGGTAAAGAGCAGAGAGCATTGCGCCAGAAGTAGTAATGTCTTTATCGTCGTAGCTTGAGTTCTGCGTGGTTACGTAGTTTAGGCCGAGTGTTAGGTCTGCTGTTTCACTTAGCTCAATGCCACTTAAGCGGGCATCGATGTTATGAAGGCTGCGTCCATCGTCACTTGAAGAGTTTGGTGCCATCCAAGCTAAGTGAGCATCAGCAAAGCCGAGATCCCAATCTTCAATACCAAGACCGGTGCTGGATGTATCCCAGTACTTCACATCTATCATGTGGACTTCGTGGCGACGGTAAAAACGTTCACCTGCCCAAATTTTTGCGTTGGGTTGGCCGTCGATAAGCCCATGGCCTGCTGACCAAAGCTGAATCGTACTCACGTCTCCCCAGCTATCTCCACTGCCTAGATAAATCGTGGTGTCAAAATAGGCGTCATTGTCACGCCATACATCGGCTTTCACTCCCGCTTCCCACCAATTTAGTTCATTACCTAAACGGTAGTTACCGTAACCTTGGCCCGCTCGAATAACGTCGTTGCGTTCTCCTTTGCCGTCGTTATGTTGGTCATTATCGGTGTAGATGTTTCCCCATTTTGCATAACCAAAATACGTTACGTTCTCCACTGCAGCGAAGCTGACTAATGGGGCGAGGGACAGAGTGAATCCTAATGCTTTGACTAGCATTTTTTGTTTCATGAAGTGTCTCCATTATTTTTTATTTATGGATATTTTTATGTTTGAGTCCTAACTCGAGCGAGAGTGTAAATAAACTCTGGAAACGTTTTCATGATGAAGTTGGCATTTTTATGCTATTGATGGGTTTGTGATTATTTTGTGTGATTTTGATCTGATTATTGGGCTTGTATAGGTGTTTTTACGCTAGGTTTTGTGATTTTAAAGTGGAATCGTTTTCTTTACTCAGTGCTATGTGGTGGTTTAGAGGGAGTGATTATGCTGTTGGTTGTCTTGGAATTTGAGGTGAAGCGGGTTTGAGGTACTTTGAGTGTCGGGTTGTTCGAGGGCTTTGAGGAAAAGCAGCCCAGTTAATGATAACTGGGCTCGTGAGACAAGGAAGTAAGTATCAAAGCAAATGCAGCAGCAAGGCTACAAGCATCGTGTTCTGTACCGTCAAGCTGGAATGTAAAAGTTAGGACCCAGAGAGACACTTCATAGATGTACTCGAAGATCTAAGAATACGAGTGTGATGTGATCAGTTCAAGAGGAAATGTATTTTAGCCTATGTGTTAATGGGAACTTTGATTTAATATACTGAATTTAAAAGATTAAATTGCCATTAATTATCGTTTTATATTGCTTTATTTAGAGTGGAAAGTTCAATTCTACCTAGAGGTAGGCAATATGAGATGGAATGGTGGTCAATCTAAATCTTTGAATTAGGAGCTATTTACCAAAGTTATCAGTCTTGAATATTTACTGGAAACGTTTTCATGATTTCGAGTTTGATCACAGAAACTCTGGGCTTAATAATTATGATACGGGGTAATTAAACGCGTTAAGGTTAAAAAAATGACGAATAAATCCCTAATTGATATTACCGGTCAACACTCGCAACTGATTGTAGAACTTGGCGATTTTGCCGAAATTCTTCATTGGGGAGCTCCCGTTCGTGGTGATTTAGCTAGCTTCCGTGTTTCTCTTGAAAGACCGGTTCCATACGGCCGCCTTGATAATGATGTTGCTATGTCTCTGAGCCCAGAGCTCGGGCGCGGTGTTTTCAGCAGTCCGGCATTAGAAGGGCACCGAGACGGATTGGACTGGGCGCCTGTTTTCTCTATTACGGATGTTCAACAAACACCATCTAGCCTAATCATTGAGAGTGAAGATATACGTGCAGGCTTACGTTTAACAACCGAGTTATGCCTCGATAAACATGATGTTGTGAAATCTCGTCACACCTTAACCAACGTTAAAGCCGGCCTTTATCAGGTGAACCGTCTCGCCAATACTTTGCCATTACCAGCAAGAGCTAATGAGTTGATGACGTACTACGGCCGCTGGGTACATGAGTTCCAAACGGTGCGTCAACCCTTACAGCAAGGGGGCTATCAGCAAGAAAATCGTCGCGGAAGAACGTCTCATGAACATTATCCAGCGATGGTTGTCGGTACCGCTAACTTTAATGAAATGGCAGGTGATGTGTGGGGGATTCACTTCGCTTGGAGTGGTAACCACAGACTGCGCGCGGATGTAAAAGCAGACGGTCGTCGCTACGTGCAAGCGGAAGTTATTTATCTACCGGGTGAGATTACATTGGATGAAGGTGAAAGCTTAACGACACCTTGGTTATATGCCAGTTTCAGTTCGGAAGGCTTAAATGGAATGAGCCATCAGTTCCACTCCCATGTGCGTTGTTCCATCTTGCCGGAGTCTTTCGCACAAAAGCCTCGACCTATCCATCTTAATACTTGGGAAGGCATCTATTTTGACCATGATCCTGATTATATTATGTCGATGGCTAGCCAAGCCGCGGATATGGGAGTAGAGCGTTTTATCATTGACGATGGCTGGTTCAAAGGGCGCTGCGGAGACAAGGCTGCGCTAGGGGATTGGTTCTTAGATGAAGAAAAATACCCAAATGGTTTAGATCCGATAGTTGAGCACGTTAATCAGTTGGGTATGGAGTTTGGATTGTGGTTCGAACCTGAGATGATCAATAAGGATTCTGACTTATACCGAGCCCATCCAGACTGGTTGCTTGCGGTTGACGGCTATGACCAACCAACGGGTCGTAATCAATATGTTATCGATCTTCAGAATCAACAAGCATTCGACTTTTTGTTTGAGCGTCTTGACCACTTCTTAAGTCAGTACAACATTGCTTACATTAAGTGGGATATGAACCGAGAAGTTGTACAACCTGCGCATCTAGGCAGGGCTGCGGCTCATCAACAAACCGCTCGTTATTATGAGTTGGTCGATAAAGTCCGAGAGAAGCACCCAATGGTTGATATTGAATCGTGTGCGGCTGGTGGTGGTCGTATCGATTTTGAGGTTCTTAAGCGTACGCAACGTTTTTGGGCGTCTGATAACAATGACGCGCTGGAAAGACAAACGATTCAGCGTGGGATGAGTTACTTCTTCCCCCCTGAGGTAATGGGAAGCCATATTGGTGCGAGCCAATGCCACAGCACTCGTCGTCGTCATAGTATTGAGTTTCGTGGTCTAACAGCACTGTTTGGTCATATGGGGATTGAATTAGATCCTGTGAAAGAAGTGCAAGAAGAGAAGCAGGGCTTTGAACACTACATCAAGCTACATAAGATGCTGCGCCCGTTACTGCATAGCGGGAGAACTTGGCGAGTTCCAACGGACGATAGTGCCCATCAAATCCATGCGGTCGTCTCCGAAGATGTGTCAGAAGCTGTGGTGATGATTGCACAGCTTGCGATGCCAACCAATTCATTGAGTGGTCATTTGCGTATACCTGGGCTAGATCCACAAAGTTTATACAAGGTATCTGTGATTGATAAACCGTCAAATTACGATGATATTGTGAATTATCAACCGCCATGGACAGAGTCTTGCTGTGAATTATCAGGTGCTTGGTGTGCCGAGGTGGGGCTGACGATGCCAATACTTGACGCAGAAACAGCGATGCTGATTAAGTTTGAACGTATCGAGTAAGTTTTAGCATAGGCTTTATATTTGATGAACCGCGTAGGTGAAATTACGCGGTTTTTTATTGCCTTTAATAAGCCGTCATGAACTATCAAATCAATTTGATGTGCCCGTATAGATTGGAGAACTGTAGGTATTCCCAGCGTGATACTGTACTTATGTAATCGTTCTCATGCGTTACTTCACACAATGAACTGTTTTGAGCACTTTAATTAGCGATATTCTCTATCAATTCGAGGGTTTTATTGTTCGATCTCTCACTTTGGATATTTGACTGAAAACGTTTCCATGGAGTGGTTGTTGATCACAGTATCTGTTCGTTGGAATGGTTACATTAGCATCGGACTTGATACTTGAGTGTTTTAAGAAGCGACCACAGAGTGGCTCTAAAACAGAACTTGAGTGGATAAATTATTATAAATAAAAGGTAAGCGTTTCAACGTCTGTTAGGAGATGAAGTTACGCGCCTGAAGGAAATACTATGTCTGATCAAATTACTCTACAAACCAAATTATCGTATGGACTTGGGGCTTTAGGTAAAGACTTTGCCTGTGCTCCAATCTACATCTTCTTAATGTTTTACTTCACCGATGTTGCTGGGCTGTCAGCGGCATTTGTGGGTACTATCTTTTTGGCCGCGCGCATTGTCGACGCGGTGACCGACCCAATGATGGGCGTTATCGTTGATAACACACGCTCTAAGTTTGGTAAATTCCGTCCTTGGATAGTGATTGGAACCCTGTTAAATGCTGTAGTGCTTGTTGGTCTTTTTAGTACGCATATGTTTGAAGGCACTACGTTATACATTTATGCAGCGGCTGCTTATATTCTGTGGGGCCTTACGTACACTATTATGGACATTCCATATTGGTCTTTGATTCCTGCACTATCGAGCTCTCGTCAAGAACGTGAAAAGTTGGTTGTTTGGCCACGATTATTTGCTAGCTTGGCGTGGTTTATTACGGGTACTTACGGGCTACATATTGTCGGTAAACTGGGTGACGGCGACCAAGGACAAGGTTTCTTCAACGTTGCTATGTTGATTGCTGTGCTGTTCGTGATGAGTGCATTCTTGATTGCTCGCAACGTAAAAGAAAAATCGGCACCAGCAAATGCGAAACCAGCTGAGCGTTTCAGCTTTAAAGATGTAATGGTTATCATTGGTAAGAATGACCAACTAAAAGCACTTATTGGTACCGTATTGTCGTTCCAAATAGCAAACTTGTTGGTGGGTGGTTTTGCGATTTACTACTTCTCTTACGCTTTAGGCAACGCTGACTTGTTCCCCGTTTATATGATGGTGGCAGGTATCGCTGAAGTTGCAGGCGTATTCTTGTTCCCTCGTATTGCATCAGTGTTACCACGCAAACACCTATGGGTTATCGCTTGTGGCTTCCCAGTGCTGTCTTGTACCACTCTACTTATCATGGGCTTTATCGCTCCAGGTAACGCGATTCTAATCGGTATCGCAGGTGCTGCTATCAAGTTTGGTGTGGGTATCGCTAACGCACTGCAAACTGTAATGCTTGCCGATGTTGTTGATTACGGTGAACACAAAACGGGTCGTCGCAGTGAGAGTGTTATCTTCTCTGTTCAAACTATGCTTGTTAAGTTTGCAGGCGCGGCTGGTGGTTTTATTGTTGGTATGGGCTTGTCTGTGGTGGGTTATGTACCAAACGTGGAACAGTCTGACAGCACTATCATGGGACTGCAGTTTATGATGGTAGGTTTACCAGCGATTCTAATGACGGTAAGTGCTCTTGTTTATAAGCGCTACTACCACCTGCATGAAGGATTTGATCAAGACCAAGCCGGTAAAGAGACTCAGACAAATGTTGTTACAGCAGAAGCATAACCGCTAAACGACGTCTAATCTAGAATAAAGCTCAGTTTAGTCACTAAGCCCAAACGCCTCCTTGTGAGGCGTTTTTTTATGGATGTGAGTTAATCAAAGCTGTGCCTGTAGGGCTTTTGTTTCGACTAAAACGCAAAAAGCCGCATCGAATGATGAAGTGACCCCGTAAAGT
>NZ_JBFROW010000096.1:0-3226 GCF_041471665.1 Vibrio sp. 10N.261.51.F11
TGATTTAGGAAACAAAGCCTTACCGACTATAAGTTTAGACGGTGGGTGGAAGTGTCCATATCATTAACAACGCCGCCGTAAGCCAGTAAAACAACGGTAGGTAGGTTGTCGTTCTTGAAGTGGAAACACTTAATTGAAATTGATTTCGAAAATCATCTACTTTTGCCGGTTTAAGATAAATATATTTAAAACAATCACTTAAGATGTAAATTGCACTTCAAAAACTATGCGAACAGTTAAAGTGATGATTTGATCCATCAAATGGGATTACATAATAAAACCTTTTGTTCTTAATATTCGGTTCGAAGCAACGAGATGCTTTATTTATTTTGAATAATCCAACAAATATCATTATTAAGTTATTCGTTAGATTATTTACTCCTTATATTTAGTAACAAGAGTAAATTTGTCATGGACATTATTTCTAATCTGTTTGACATGGCACCATTTGTCGCACTATTTATTACACTCTCATTGGGTTATATGGTTGGTAAAATTACTATCGGCCGATTTGTTTTAGGCGGTGTGGCCGGAACATTATTAATGGGCGTAATTATTGGGCAATTTGGTGTTCAGATTGATCCCGGCGTAAAAAGTATTTTCTTTGCGCTCTTTATT
Source organism: Vibrio sp. 10N.261.51.F11 (assembly GCF_041471665.1). Lineage (NCBI taxonomy): Bacteria > Pseudomonadati > Pseudomonadota > Gammaproteobacteria > Vibrionales > Vibrionaceae > Vibrio > Vibrio sp. 10N.261.51.F11. Next base: position 619 of record NZ_JBFROW010000096.1, read on the forward strand.
TATGCTGTGGGTTATCAAGGCGGCGCACAATTCTTTAAAGCGCTTAACTTTAGAACCATCAACATTCTGTTGTCTGCGGTTGTTATGACGGTTTCAGGCTTATTGTGTGTACTTGCCGCTGCGTGGTTGTTTGACTTAGATAGAGGTACTGCTGCGGGCCTAGCTGCCGGTGGTTTAACTCAGTCTGCGATCATTGGTACTGCAGGCGATGCGATCGCCCGTTTGGGTGGTGTGTCTGAAGAAGCCAAACATCTGATGCAAACTAACGTTGCTGTAGGTTACGCTGTAACATACATCTTTGGTTCTCTAGGTCCAATCCTAATGGTGACATGGGTATTCCCAACACTAATGAAATGGGACATTCGCTCTGAAGCAATCAAAATGGCAGAAGCGAACTCAGATGGTAATGCAGAGCTTGGTGCTGGTGAATTCAATGCGATGACAAAACTTGAGACTCGCGCTTTTGAAATCAAAGCAGAGAGCAAAGTGAATGGTTTGACACTAGCCCAAATCAATCAAGATTCAATAGACGCATGCATCGAAGTTATCGAGCGTGATGGCAAAGCGATTGAAGCAGACAAATTTACTAAGCTTCAACAAGGCGATGTTCTGGTTATCACAGGTACTCGTAAAGCCATTGGTCAGTTGAAAGGTGACTCTGTTGGCTCTGAAGTTGTGCTTCCAGAAGAGTACGAAGTCATTGAAGAGAACCGTCAGCTTATCGCAGACAACAAACAACTGATTGGCCGTACACTAGGTCAAATCAAATCAGAAGCGAACAAAGGCACTTACCGTGGTGTTTATGTGACTGACTACCTTCGCGAAGGTGTATCAATCCCAGTTCACGCTGACCTTGTTGTTAAGAAAAATGATGTTATTCAATTAACTGGCTCACCAAGCGATATTAATCGTGTTCAAGGTACAATCGGTAAGCCAATGAACTCAGCAACAATGACTGACTTCATTGTACTAGGCATGGGTATGGTATTGGGTCTTTTGATTGGCCTAATCAACTTCAAAATTGCAGGTATTCCGGTCACTATCGGCTCTGGTGCAGGCTGTCTAGTGTCAGGTCTGATTGTTGGTTGGTTACGCAGCCGTAACCCACATGTGGCGCAATTCCCAGAATCAGCAGCAAGCTTTATTCGCGACTTCGGTCTAGCAGCATTCGTGGGTATCGTTGGTCTTGAGGCTGGCCCTCAAGCGGTAGACACCATCAAAGAACACGGTATGAGCCTACTATTCTTGGGTGTTGCGGTAACCATCATTCCACAGATTATTTCGTTCTTCTTCTCTTACTTTGTTTTGAGAATCAAAAACCCAATTGAAGCACTTGGTTGTGTGACTGGTGGTCGAAGTGCAAACCCTGCGTTTGCGGCATTGATGGAAAAAACAGGCAATGCAACTCCAGTATTCTCATTCACAGTGACTTACGCAGTAGCCAACGTGCTATTGACCCTTTGGGGACCAATCATCGTCGGCATTATCTCCGTCAACGCTGGTATGTAATTCAGACTATAACGTCAGTCTAAGACGTCAATCCAATTAAAACACTAAGCGATTCCCTGGCCAAACATAGGGAAGGGGATCGACTTGCTAAAATTTATGAAAGTAAGGTATCTATTATGACTACTCAAACTCCAACTATCGATTTTTCAAAATTCGCTGACCTAAGCCCATTCGAGCTAAAAGACAAACTGATTGAAGTGGCGCAAGCTGTGCCAGATCGTGCACTTCTTGATGCAGGTCGTGGTAACCCTAACTTCCTAGCAACGCTACCTCGTAAAGCATTCATCCGTCTTGGTGAGTTTGCGGTAGCAGAAGCAGAGCGTAACTACGCTTACCTAGGTGGTGATTTCGGTGGTATCCCTGATGGCGTCGGCATCGTTGAGCGTTTCGACACGTTCGCAAGCCAATATGCAACAGACAAAGGCGTTGATTTCCTACGTCGTGCACTAAGCTACGCAAAAGACCGTCTAGGCATCGAAAAACAAGCGTTCCTAAACGAGCTAGTACTGGCTTACCTTGCGTGTAACTACCCAGTGCCACCACGTATGCTAGTGAACATCGAGAAAGTGGTTAAACAATACATCGCAGAAGAGATGTACGGCCCAATGCCAATGACGACTAACTTTGACCTGTTCGCAACAGAAGGCGGCACTGCGTCAATGACGTACACGTTCGCAACCATGTTCAACAATGGTCTATTGAAAAAAGGTGACAAAGTTGCGCTAATCACGCCAATCTTTACCCCTTACCTAGAAATCCCAGAGCTTTCTGAGTACGAACTAGAGATCGTAGAACTGCGTCTTGATGAGACCACTTGGCAGCTACCAATGTCTGAAATCGAAAAACTGGCAGATACAGACATCAAACTACTTTGCGTCGTTAACCCTGCTAATCCAGCATCAGTGAAATTCTCTGACGAGACTTTAGAGAACCTAACAAACTTTGTGAATGAGCAACGCAGTGACCTATTCATCATCACTGATGACGTATACGGTACATTTGCCGATGACTTCGTTTCTCTATTTGCAAAACTACCATACAACACACTTTGTGTTTACTCGTTCTCTAAGTACTTTGGCGCAACAGGCTGGCGTTTAGG
>NZ_JBFROW010000097.1:0-218 GCF_041471665.1 Vibrio sp. 10N.261.51.F11
GTCCACTCCGCCACTTATTCGATAACCTCGCCTAGTGCGAGGTTTTTTCGAATCTGAAGTAATAAAAAGTTTTAGGGGTGTAGCTCCAATTGGCAGAGCAGCGGATTCCAAATCCGCGTGTTGGGAGTTCGAATCTCTCCACCCCTGCCATATTTAAGGCTCTAGCAGAAATGCTAGAGCCTTTTTGCTTTCTGGAATTTAATACCAATTAAAGTAAA
>NZ_JBFROW010000097.1:898-1247 GCF_041471665.1 Vibrio sp. 10N.261.51.F11
TCTCTCCACCCCTGCCATATACGAAGCCTCAGCAGAAATGCTGAGGCTTTTTTGCATCTATTGCTTCTACGAAGCAATATCGTGAGCTGGAATGCCAGCCTGCCGGCTCAGTCCACCCCTGTCATATATAAGGCTCCAGACTACGCGTCCCGGCAGAAATGTTGGAGCCTTTTTACTAGCTTCTACTTATTAATGGTTTCACTTAATTCTTCTAGTTTGGATATGCTGATATTAGAACCATAACGCTTCCTTAATATCTGAATAGCTAGTCGAAGGGGGAGGTCTTTTAGCTTTCTATATGTGGAATATTTAAGCTGATATTTCTTACCTTATACCAATCCGGAAAATT
>NZ_JBFROW010000098.1:0-29239 GCF_041471665.1 Vibrio sp. 10N.261.51.F11
CCACCACCAGGGCACGCAATACTTTATTGCGATGCCGATTACTGAAAAGTAAAACACCATCTTAATGTCGAAATGAACCAACACTACAAAATATGGAGCGATACATCGGGTTCGAACCGATGACCTCAACCTTGGCAAGGTTGCGCTCTACCAACTGAGCTAGTATCGCATTTTCATTCTTAATATCTCTTACTTATAAAACTAAGAGAAAGAATGGAGGCGCCTCCCGGAGTCGAACCGAGGTCCACGGATTTGCAATCCGCTGCATAGCCACTCTGCCAAGGCGCCTTTTTAATTCAACACTTTAGGGACTTAAGTAAGCCGCACCGCTGTGTTCGGGTGCCTACTTTACGGATTGAGGGGAGATAGTCAAACAAAAAAGTGAATTTAAATTCCGTTTGCTGACATTTAAATCAAATTGCTGCATGTTCGATCTCTTTAATCAAAAAACACACAGCAAAATCGAGTTAAACAAGATGTTCTAGCGCTACCACTTCTTCATGAAACGACCGACAAGACTCGGATGATACGCCCAGCAGTGGTCAAACATAGTCATAAGTTGAGGGTTGCCATACTTAGAAAGACTAACCGCATGGAAACGGTTTTTGTGTTCTTTCAACTTTTCAACCTGAGCAATCATTTCGTCTGATTGTTTCGGCGCAATAAAGTCAGAAAGTACGATTAAATCGGCATTCTTGTATTTATCACCCGTCATTAGGTCAATCGACTTCATGAGAACAGGTTCCAAATCCGTACCGCCATGGAATGAGTAACTTAAGAAGTCGCTAGCTTCACGTAGGCCATCTTGCCTGGTTAACTCATAGGTAATCTGCTCAGAAGAAAAAAGAATCACATAACAGTCTCTCTCTTCTGCAAGAGCAATTTGCATTAAGGCATAAGCCATTGCTTTAGCAGACTGCTCAGGGAAGCCACTCATAGAACCCGAAGCGTCCACACAGACGATAAACGGGCCCTTTTCTATATCGATGTTCTTGCTATCTGGCTTTTGCGCTTTCACTTTACGTAACGTGCGTGATTTACCTTGCGAGCGATAGCTCAGTAAACGCTTATCGGCCAAGTGCTTGTAAAAGATAACCTCAAGTTCAGGGTAAGCTAGAAACATGGTTTCGTTTGGCAGCATCTTGTTGAGGTCATCACTTTCGTGAATCCCAACAATATCATCGACCGCTTCATCGCTTTTCTCTTCAACCATCTGCAATTCTTCTACAGGGGCTTTGTGTAGCGAAGGATCATCTTCCTCGCCAGCCATACGGCCTAGCTTTTCAGCGATCTCTTGCAAGCCCTTGTGCTTATTCAAGAACTCAGCATGACGTTTCATGATGGTAAGGTCTGTTTTGCTTAACTTGGCAGATGCCATGTCCCACAAGCGCCCTACACTGCCTTCATCACCCGACTCCGTCACTTTGTCCATGTTTTTCATGGTTTCCATGCGCTGATAAAGATCGGCTAAGACTTTTTCTTTGCTTGTTTCGAGTTCAGTTACTTGAGCTTGTTTAATCGCATCAGAAAGTGATTGGTACCATTGGTCGCAAAAGTAGTGTGGAAACATCGCGTTATAAACACCCTTGTTGTTCTCCATAAGGCGTCGAGCTTGTAGATAAAACGCTGAGTGCCACTCCAGCTTTTTGATAACGCTGTCAATCTCATCAAAGAACTGAGGTTCATCCCAGTAAATCACTTCTTGGTAAAGGGCGATTTCCTCTTGGAATCGATCAGTTTCACACACCTTAGTAACGCGTTTTTTAACTTTACCGCGCCATTTAACTAAGTGGTTTTTCACTGATGTTTTCACACCTTTGTTCTCTGCAGCCATCATGACTTGAGAACGAGCGATGAGATCATTCATCGCGGTATCAATGATTCCGGAATCAGCTACCATCAAAGCGAGGTTTAAGCCGTCTGCTCCTAACATATGCTCTCCTCTTACTCGAAGTACTGGCTCATAAACTTAATACGCTGAGCGATCTTGGCACTCTTCACTTTCGTGGTTTCAAGATCTTGCGTTACCGATTGCAAACTTGCTTCCATCGCTTTTGGTAAATCAGGGTCAATATAGTTATGAGGTAATGCATCATGGAATTCAGTACGAACGCGTTTTAACTTGAATTCAGCTTCAGTTAACTGTTCTAAGGCTTTCTCAGCGCCACTCAACCACTTGTTGTACAGTTCTTGGTCTAAACCGTCAGTAGTAACCACACTCACCAATACAGAGCGATTGGCGATGTCTTTAATCACTAATTGGTTTGATGCATCCAAGTCGAGTTTTAAACGGCATAGGTTTTTATTTTCGTTTACATAACCGTAAATATCACCGTGACCTTCTTTAAGAACACGATCAAAATCGTCTTTGGCTACGTATACCCAACGGCTATCGCCTTTCTCAGATTCAGAAACCGACATGTTGCTTTGCAGCATAACCAGTTTCACTAGATTGTAAGCACTGCCCACACTGTACATTTTCGCGTTCTTGATGTCATTCTGGTAAACATCTTTACGCAACAAGCCACTGGTTGACTCCATAGAAAGTGACACCGACAACGTTGATTCAACATCGTCTTGAATCTCTTCTAACTCTTCACGAGACATTTCAATTTGAGCTTTCGACTCTTGTTGATCAAACGCTCGGTTCAATGCAAAGTCTTTCACCACGCTACGAACCACATCACGTGATTCTGGGCTATGCCACAAACAATCTTGCAGAAGCATAATATCCAGAGGGTTCACGCTATCGCGACCACTAAAGAACGCACTCGCTTTCAATAGTTTAACGGCCTTCTTCCAGCGTCTGTCTGATACATACAATTCTGACTCTGAAGCAGAGCCTTGCTTCTTAACCGTCTCTTCAAGCATGGTTTTTAGTTCAAACAACTTATCAAACGAATTGTCTGTCAGTTCCAGCTTATCGAGCTCTTTCTGCCATTGATGGTATTCAATGTCCGTAATCGCCAAACCTTTTGGAATTACCGCTTCTTGAGAAGTACCCGTCGTCAGCATCGATTTGAAGTTTTGTTTGTTTTGAATACGGTTCACGAACACGCGTACCAACATACGGTCATAAAGTGCTTCCAAGCCGCTGTCTTCATCTGGAAGTTCGTTGGATGCCGATACTAGTAGACGCATCGGTACACGTTCAATATCACTGCCGTTTTTGAAAGTCTTTTCGTTAACGACAGTAAGTAGCGTGTTTAGGATTGCAGGGCCGGCTTTCCAGATCTCATCGAGGAATACAACTTGTGCAGTTGGTAGGTAGCCTTCGGTCAGTCTTACATAACGACCGTTATCTTTTAATTCTTGGATACTTAGCGGACCGAACACTTCCTCTGGCGTAGAGAAACGTGTCATCAAATATTCGAAATAGCTACTATTGTCAAAAGCTTGGATCAAGCGTTTAGCAATAAGACTTTTTGCGATGCCCGGAGGGCCTAATAGGAATACACTTTCGCCGGCGAGAGCCGCCAGTAAACAGAGCTTAATCGTGTCTTCTCTTTCATAGACACCATCGGATAGAGCATGCGCTAATTTATTGATTCTTTCAGAGAGTAGCGCTTTGTCAGCATGTGAGGAAATAGAAGGGTTCATGCGTTACTCCGGAAATCTTTTAACTGTTGATAGTGTAGATATGTTTTTATACATTTGTTAGCACTTTGTTACAAGTGTATTTTATTATTGAGTTGCATTTATATCAGATGGTTAGGGTCGTAATTTTCATGTAATCATAGATTCCAAATATGAGAGTAACATCACGAACGGCGCAAAACGAAATCTATAACTAAACCCAATTTTTCTTTTATTTTCGACACCATAGACGTTATGGTGGTGCACGTCTTCAGTTATCGACAAATTGGCAAGGAATGTGGCCAGACTGCATGAGTAAAGTTATCCATCAATGGAAAAGTATTTCTCTTATAGAAGAGAACGTGACGCTCCCTACGAACGTCATGGTAAAACATACAACAATCAACCACCCTGGCGCGGCCGTTATTCTTCCTATCACTTCGTCTGGAAAGATTATCCTCATTAATCAATTTCGCCCTTCTCTCAAAAAGTGGCTTCTAGAGTTACCTGCAGGCACTATGGAAATTGATGAGACACCTCTTCAATGTGCCCAACGCGAACTGGAAGAAGAAACAGGTTACAGTGCAACTTCTTTTCAAAGCTTGGGGCAAGTCACCCCTTTAGCTGGATTCTGTGATGAGATTCAGCATTTGTTCGTCGCCAAAGACTTAAGCCTCACTACCCGCTTTAAATGCGACGAAGATGAAGTCATAGAGGTGATCGAACTGAGTCTAGAAGAACTGCACGACAAAATACGACACGATCAAATTACCGATACCAAAACTATCGCTTGTTTAAGTAAAGCCCAACTATGCGGCCATCTATAGCCAATTATATGACTACCTAAAGTACTCTAGGAGAGAAACATGGACTTTCGTTCTGATACCGTAACTAAACCCTCACAAGCCATGCGTGACGCAATGGCAAACGCAGAAGTGGGCGATGATGTTTATGGCGATGACCCAACCGTCAACGAACTAGAACAGTGGGCAGCAAATGAGACAGGCTTTGAAGCGGCAATGTTTACCTCTTCAGGTACACAAGCCAACCTTCTTGGCTTAATGGCGCATTGTGAGCGTGGTGATGAATATCTGTGTGGCCAGCAGGCGCACAACTACAAATACGAAGCTGGCGGCGCTGCGGTCCTTGGTTCTATCCAACCTCAACCAATCGAGAATAACCCAGACGGTACTTTAGACTTTAAAAAGCTTGCCGCTGCGATTAAGCCCGACGACAGCCACTTTGCTCGTACCAAGCTTCTTAGTTTAGAAAACACGATCAATGGTAAAGTCCTGCCAATGTCTTATCTAGCGGAAGCACGTGAGTTCGTAAACCAACACAGACTTCAAATGCACCTAGATGGCGCGCGCGTCTATAACGCAGCAGTCGCATTAGATGTACACATCAAAGAGATCGCACAACATTTCGATTCTATGACGATTTGCTTATCGAAAGGTTTAGGCGCTCCTATCGGTTCATTACTTCTTGGCAACAAAGAATACATCGCAAAAGCACGTCGACTACGTAAAATGGTCGGTGGCGGTATGCGCCAAGCAGGTATTCTTGCCGCAGCGGGAAAAATGGCTTTAACAGAGAACGTTACTCAACTTAAAGCTGACCACGAGAACGCAAAAAATCTAGCGATTGGTTTAAGCAAACTAGAAGGTTTTTCTGTTAACCCTGATTTCATTCAAACTAACATTGTATTTGCTAAGTTAGATGAGTCTGTGGATATCAACCGAATCGCACGCGAACTGGGCGAACAAGGCATTACGATGTCACCAGGGAACCCTGTTCGATTTGTTACTCATAGAGATATCAGTTCAGAAGACATCGCTACTTTCCTAACTAAGTTGGAAAATGCGCTTTAAGCCATACTAAATGTTCACCCAGAACAAATAAGACTTGAGCTTCCTCTTAGGGGAAGCTTTATAATCATGTTTTTATCGGAGTAAAAACGTGCATTACCCAACCTTCGCTCTAATATTACTAGCTCTTTCCTCTAACCTTCATGCCTCTGATTTTGGCGACGCTGAACTAGGTAAAGTTAAATCACCAAGCTGCGTTTTTTGTCATAACCCTACCAGTCAATCGACTAATAACTCCTATCCTAAGCTTTCTGGCCAAGATCCAACCTATCTCTTTAATACAATGAAAGCGTATCAAACCGGAGATAGGCAGGGCGATTACGCGGATATGATGCGAGCGCAACTAAGTAAGCTTAACGATCAAGATTTGAAAGACATAGCGGCTTTTTACGCTTTACAATATTAGCGGCTCCCACCTTCAATAGGTCAATCATCAGCTAAATAAACATCACCAAGTCGCCTATACTTCAAGCAAGCTCATTGAAGGTCGGGATAGATATACCTTTACACGTATCATCCAACCCTTACAATGTGCAGCAAATATATTTATCAAGGTTTATCTCTATGTCTATTCAATGGTTTCCGGGTCACATGCATAAAGCCCGCAAAGAAATCGAAGAAGTTATCCCACAAGTTGATGTGATCATCGAAGTACTGGACGCTCGTATCCCGTTCAGTAGTGAAAACCCAATGATCTCTTCACTGCGCGGCGATAAGCCTTGTGTAAAAGTGCTGAACAAGCGTGACCTTGCAGATCCTGAACTGACTCAACGTTGGATTGAGCACTTCGAGAAGGAGCAAGGCGTTAAAGCGATTGCGATTACGACTAGCGTAAAAGAAGAAGTTAACCACGTTATGGAGCTGGTACGTAAACTGGCACCGCACCGTGAACAGATGGGCAAAAACATTCGTACAATGATCATGGGCATCCCGAACGTGGGTAAATCGACCATCATCAACTGCTTGGCTGGACGTACGATTGCGGTTACTGGTAACCAACCTGCGGTAACTCGTCGCCAACAACGTATCAATCTGCAAAATGGCGTGATCCTTTCAGATACTCCAGGAATCCTTTGGCCTAAAGTAGAAAACCCACACAGTGGCTTCCGCTTGGCTGCAACAGGTGCTGTAAAAGATACAGCGATGGAATACGATGAAGTGGCATTCTACACAGTAGAATACCTAGCAAAGCAGTACCCTAACCTTTTGCAAGAGCGTTACCAAATTGAAGAGCTGCCAGAGTCTGACATCGAATTGATGGAAGCAATTGGTCGTAAGCGTGGTGCACTTCGTGCCGGTGGTCATATCGACATTCACAAATGTTCAGAAATCCTGCTTCACGAATTGCGTAATGGCACTTTAGGTAAGGTAACGCTTGAGTTGCCAGAAATGATCACACAAGAGCTGATCGAAGTTGAAGAAGCGGCTGCGCTGAAAGCGGAACAACAGATTAAGAAAAAAGAAGAGCGTCGTAAGCGTTACCTGAAGAACAAGCGTTAATCGCGATTAGTTTTTATAATCTGCTTTAATTTCTGTTTACCACTCTTACACCAGCCTCTAGATATTCACGCTCTATCGATAATAGAGCGTGAATATTGCCCGCTACCGTTTGTTGATCTAGCTAACATACTGACAAATCTATAGAAATGGTCGTTTACAATCCCAAAGACTGTGACATACTACGCAAATTATTGTGTATCAATCTCGGCTAATTTCTCAATGCGCTCTTATTCTGGGTTCAAGAATCAAAGATTTAAAACCTATTTCGATAATGAAATTTATTTGCCGTACATAAATTTCATCTACATCCCTATCTCAATATTCTGTGCTTTTATCGTCACCGACTACATCCACTTTGGTAGCGAGTGCATTACGCCTATCATTTTCCGAGTCATACTTTTTTTATTGATGATGGCCGCCGCCAGATACTGTATTACAAACAAACCCAACGTTTTGGAACTCGTAGAAAGTGCCTTCCTTGTAATTAGCTCACTTTTCTTAGTTTATGTCGGTCGACTAGCCATCGAGCTGAACAACTTCGATTACCAAGGTGGCATCATTTTAGTGATGATCTACATTGGTACGTTTTCAAGATTGTCAGCCAGATACAGTATATCTACGCTGTCGTTTATCTTTTTGGCTTATCTCATCGGCCTTGCGCCACTGCTTTATGAAGCGGAGCCAGAGCATGAAATAGAAATAATTTCCGTTTATATCTCGGCTTACATCCTAATCTCAGCGGCCTGTATTAGACGTGACCTGGAAGTACACAAACGTTTCGCTCAATCCGAGCAACTCCGCAAACAAGCGATTCAGCTTCGCAAACAGTCCAATATGTTCGAGGCCCTTTCCTATCAAGACGCACTAACAGGTTGCTACAACCGCCTTTATCTTCATCAGGTGATAGAACCGAGCATAGACCGTCAGCGATCCATTACATCGATCATGATAGATATTGATCATTTCAAATCGATTAACGACACCTACGGCCATCAAATGGGTGACATGGTGATTAAAGAACTGGCCGATGAGATTCAAAAACGACTACCGACTAGCAGTAACTGCTTTCGATACGGCGGTGAAGAGTTTTTGGTGCTGGTCCAAGGAGAAACCGAGGCTTCAATTGAATCGCTAGTTAATGCCCTTTTAGAATCCCCTACTCGCCTTAGATTAGAAGTAACAATTTCAATCGGTGTGAAACATGCCCCTCAAGCCCTTGGTTCTGTCGAGCAGCTTATCGACGACGCTGACCAAGCACTTTACATTTCGAAGAAAGGCGGTAGAAATAAGATCACATGGTGTGATTAGTCGGCCAATATTTCACGCTCCTTAGCGATTCATTTAATGACCACCAATTCAATCAAAAAAGCCCCGAACAATTTAATGCTCGGGGCTTTTGTCTTTGTTCTTCTGCTTTAAATTAGCTTCGATAAGAACTCAAATAAACAGTACTCACATGAATCTACTAAGAATACACGACGCTTGCTGTTTTCTGTTCAAGCTCAACGGGAGAGTTCCAAGAAATCACTTTCTCGTTCACTTGGCTGCCGCATGGCGCGTTCCAAACTTGCTCAAGTTCTTCTTTACCGCCAATCGCCTGATAAAAAGCAATCGCTTGGTGGTTCTCAGACATCACCTCTAGGTAGAGCCCTGAGTCCGAATAGTATTGTTGCAACCACTTCGATAATTCAGACAACAAACGCTTGCCTACACCTCGACCACGATAATTATTGTCTACGTGTAGCGCATCAATGAACGTGCCACGTTCAAAGTTGTGATTACCGAACGCGCAGACGAAACCAACCAGTAAACCACCTTCTTCAAGCAATAAAACATGTTGGTTGAAAGGAGGATTAATCAAACGAGTCTGCCAAATAACAGATCTGTCCTCCAAAACATCATTTTCTAAGTAATCATCAGCAAGAATGCCACGGTAATATAGCTTCCAGCTATCCGCGTGTAATTGGGCAATCCGCTCATAATCTTTATATTCAGCTACCTTAATTTCCATTTATTAGCCCTTAGTACTTCCATTTATGACTTGCTACTACATTTCACACTACCTTTATACAATATTTAAGCAAAACATACTAATACACGTTTACACTTTCAATATTGACTTACACGTGTACGCTGATATTCTAGCGCACAGATGTAAGCCCAATGGAAATTTGCTAATGAATAGTGCCGACAAACAATCTACAAAAAAGCCGCCATTAATCTGGCTCAATATTTTTGTGTTCTCTTTTAGTATGCTGCTTGCTGTTGTAGCGGCTCCCGTTTATGGCTACTTTTTTGGCTATGGCATGGAGCACTGGATATGGCTAGCAATCTGCTTTACGTTCTGTAACCTTTCAATCACGACAGGTTATCACCGCTTATGGTCACATAAAGCGTTTGAAGCGCATTCAAGCCTAAGATTCCTGTTTGCATTAGGTGGTGCATTTGCCCTGCAGAACAGCGCGCTACACTGGTCTTCTGATCACCGTGTTCACCACAAGCATGTCGATAACAACGACAAAGACCCATACTCTGCAAAACGTGGATTTTGGTACTCACACATTGGCTGGATGATTCGTAATTACAGCACCTCAATGTACGAAAACTACGAAAACTGCCGTGACCTTAAAAAAGATAAGATTGTTATGTGGCAGCACAAGCACTATGTTCTGTTAGCATTACTAATGAATTTCGGTGTTCCTATCGCTTTAGGCTTGATTTACGGTGACGTGATTGGCATGTTGTTAATCGTAGGTGCAGTTCGTTTGGTACTTAACCACCACACAACATTCTTTATTAACTCTCTTGCTCACATCTGGGGTAGCCAACCTTTTACTGACAAAAACACAGCGCGTGATAACGGTGTGTTAGCAGTACTCACTTTCGGCGAAGGCTACCACAACTTCCACCACATCTTTGAGAACGACTACCGTAACGGCATCTACTGGTGGCAATACGATCCAACAAAATGGTTGATTAAGAGTGCTTCGTTGATGGGACTGGCAAGTAAGCTTAAGAAAACCCCTCAAGCTCGTATTGAGAAAGCTGAAGCGTCAATGTTACTTAAACGCACCCAGCAAAAAATCATGCATCGTGCCGACAAGCAACAAATCGCAGAGAAGCTTCAACAAGAGTTTGATGCTCTAGTATCAAACATGAACGAATATTACGAAGTTAAAAAACAGCTACTTGAAAGCAAGCGCGAAGACGTTGTGAAGAAGTACGAACACTCTGTTCTTAAGGTTCGTTATCAGCAAATCAAAATGAATTTCGAACAACAGAAGAAAAATTGGGCAATGACGGTTGAGCAATACGCTTAAGGTAAGACAGTACGCTTAACACCCCAGTTTGATTCTTATTCAAAAGCCCTCATATTGCTATGAGGGCTTTTTTTAATAAGCATAACCTACTCGGCTCTGGCCCTATGCTCTCGAGTTTGAATTGTGGATGGTAAGAACCATAGTTATTGGATTTCAGAACTCTTTCTTCATTCTGAATTTATACTTATATTACTTAAACTTACCGAGTTTAAAGCGAAGGAATTGAAAATGAGCAAACTGACTATTATTGCAACGATCGTCTCTAAAGAAGACAAAACTGAGCTTGTAAAAGCTGAGATGATTAAATTGATCGATAAAACCCGTGTTGAAGACGGCTGTATTAACTACGATCTGCACCAAGATAACAGTAACCCTGCTCACTTCGTTTTTCATGAGAACTGGGAGTCTGAAGTTCATCTAGAGAAACACTTAGCGAGCCAACACATCGCTGACTACATGGCTGCGACTGAAGGTTGTATTGAAACCTTTGTGCTTAATAAAATGACGCACATTGCCTAACCAGTCACTCAGTACTAATTCAATAAAAAGCCCTGCTCTGATCGCAGGGTTTGTCTTTTCTACAAGCTTATATCTGCTCATTCTAATAATGAAAAAACCCGCCAGAGTAGCGGGTATGGTCAATAATCATGACTGTCAAAGACAGATAGGTAACAACCATCAATCCAATATTGAGTACCACTTTACAGTGGCACTCTGACATTTCTTTTGCTGATCGCTAGCACGGGGGCACTAGTTAAAAGCACGAGCCAAAATGCCATTCCCTTGATATTGGTAAACACTTGAATTACTACTTACAAAGACCGATTCTCCGGGCTTAAGAGAAACTGACCGCCCTTCTGAAGTGACGGTCGCCTCTCCTTCCACACAGAACAAGATCTCCGCGCTACGTAGATACTGTGACTTGCTCTCATCAGTCGCAGACAAGATATCAAAGCCAAAGTCATCCACTGGAATCGGATAACTCATCTTGCCCTCTTTCAATACAGGCTTAAGGCGGATATCTTCTGGCTTAATCGGCTCAAAGATTGTGTTGTCGATAAGCTCAGGGACATCGATATATTTGGGAGTGAGACCGGCACGCAGCACATTGTCTGAGTTTGCCATAATCTCTAAACCCGTACCTTGAACATAAGCATGTGGGGTTTCTGCGAACAGGAACATCGCTTCACCGGGCGCCAGCTCAACCGTGTTAAGCATTAATGGTGCAAATAAGCCAATATCACCTGGATAATGCTGTTTGAATTCGATGCTGTATTGAAGAGCTTCACGCCCCATGACCGTTTTGGCTGGTCGCGCATGTGCAGCATAAAGCTCATTAAGCGCAGACGCTTTGCGGTCACCTTCAAGAGACATAATGGCGCTAAAGAACGACTTCAAAGAATCACTGTCGGCATTGGCTTTTAGTACATTAAGCTCAATCGCTAACGAAGGAATATCCGCTTCTTCGAACAAGGCAATAATGTCGTCGATTGGACGAAAGCCATTCATCGCTTTGTAGAAGGTCAACGCATAAACCAACTCAGGTTTATGGTTTGGATCTTTGTAGTTGCGATTAGACGCATTCAAAGGGATACCAAGTGCATTCTCACGCTCAAAACCTAATTCTGATTTTCGCTTGTTCGGGTGAACCTGAATCGATAACGGTGTTTCAGCGGCCAACACCTTAAACAAGAAAGGCAATTCACCGAAACGAGCCGCCGTGTATCCGCCTAAGACATCGATTTTGTTTTCATCAATCATGTGAGAAAGCGATTCACCGGTATCGCCTACCTTTGAACAACCATTTGGATGAGCACCCATCCAAATTTCTGCTTGAGGTTCCTGGTTTGGGTTCACAATACCAAACAATTGGTTAATGGAGTCTTTGCTTCCCCATGCGTAGTTTTGAATAACGTTGTCGAGTTTAAATAGAGACATAATTACTTCTCATTAAAAATCTGGCTACCAAGCTTGAGCGTGGCGGCGATATTACGGGCAGTGCGAGTCAGGTTTTGATTCGCTTCTGATAAAACTTGGTCTAAAGACTGAGGTGAACGTACGGTTCCAAATAAGCTAGACATTGAGCCGTAAAGTTTTTCAACGTCTTGCCCCAAAGAGCCCGCAATTCCAATGGTTGGAATACTCAACTTTTGAGCTCGCTGAGCGATGCCGAAAGGTGTTTTACCTTGCAGGGTTTGGTTGTCCATCTGCCCCTCTCCGGTCACGACCAGTGAAGCACCTTCAAGAACCTTATCTGCATCCAAGGCATCTAATACCATCTCAATACCCGCTTTAATTTGGATATTGAATGCAAGACTTAACCCCAGAGGTGTACCACCAGCAGCACCAAATCCAGCTGTGTCGCGATGATTAGTACCCGTATGTGCTTGAGCGATATCGGCAAAGTGCCCGATCGCAGTATCAAGTTGTTCAACTTGAGCTTTTGATGCGCCTTTTTGCGGACCAAACACAGTACTGGCTCCGCTTTCGCCACATAATGGATTATTCACATCACACGCGACCACGAACGTCACTTCTTTGCATCTAGGGTGCAGTCCTTCAAGATCGATGCTTGCTAACCGGCTTAATTCGGCGCCGCCACCAGATAGCTCGTTGCCTTGCTTGTCTAATAACTTGCCTCCCAACGCTTGTAAGATGCCAGCACCTGCATCATTGGTTGCGCTGCCGCCCAAACCAATAATGATTTGTTCAACACCTTGATCTAGTGCATCTTTGATCAATAGCCCAGTACCAAACGAAGATGCGGTTAACGGTGCTCTTTCTTCTACGGTTAATAGGTCTAAACCCGATGCTTGAGCAAATTCCACCAAGGCAGTTTTTACGTTGGCGCCATCAACAGTCTGTTCCAACGAAGCCCAATAAGCCGTACATTCACGCCCGATTGGATCCGTCGTGTGCAGCCGTTGCTTCTTACCATTGAGCGCCTCTAGCAACACGTCTACCGTGCCTTCTCCGCCATCGGCGAGTGGCATTTTCACAAACTCTGCGTAAGGGAAAACATCGGTAAATCCACGCTCAATGCAAGACGCAACTTGATGAGCGTCGAGTGATTCTTTAAATGAATCAGGGGCAATTACAATTTTCATTGTCGTTCACCATTCCCGCCCACCAAGGTGAGCGGGTTATCGAAATTAGAATTTGATTTGGAATGTTTTTGCTTGGCAAGGTGCTATCTGGCCGAACTCTTCAGATGCTACATCACCTTCGCGTACGCGCTCGTCCATGCTTGTCTCTTTCCAGCTTGAAACCGCTTGAGTAAAAGAGATTGAATCCGATACTGAACCCGATTCTGCCGGGTTGTAGACACGCATGATCAGTGCATCTTCGTCTTCCGCTTTCTTCAGCACACTCAACACCGCGCCTGATTGTTGCTTAGACAGAAGGCTAAAACTCATAGGTAGGTTCTGCTCACCCACGTTGAGCTTCATCGCGTTGTAAGGGATCTTGTTGTAGCATTCGATTTGAGTGACATTGTCACGTGCTTGCGCCATGATGTTCGCGTCAATATGGTTGCCAGAGAAGCCACACAGCGTGAATTCACACACTAGCTTGCCGCGCACTTGTGAATCAGGGGTCGGGATCTTGATGCCTGATGGACGGCCCGGACGAAGCAATAGCTCTTCTTTGCCTAATACGCCAATACCGCGGAATAGTGTCAGTGCGAAGGTATCTCTATTCTCGCCACCTTGGGATGCAATCACTTCAAATTCACGCAGACCATTCGACATGATCGCCATACCCGCTTTGCCGTTTTCTAACGCTGCAAAGTTCATTAACTGATACACAGGAACTGGTGCTTCTTTCCACTTTTCTTCTTCCCAAACCGCCATTGCTGGGTCATTGGTTGGTCGAGTAATACAACCGAACTGGTTATCCGCAACCACAGTTTCAGAAACGAATGGCGTTGGTACTAAGACACGTACACGGTGGTCGTCGGCTTGGTTGTCTAGTTCCATACGTACTTCAATGCGGCGAGAACCTTGCTTCAATACCACTTGGCATTGCGCTTCAACGAATCCGTTTTGACCCGTGCGTTCTTCACGCTCTGCAAGGTTTGCAGGTACGTTCATTCGGAAAGCGATGTTCGCTACCGATTGGAAGCCTTGGTGGTCAATCGATGTTTCGACTGGGAACTCGTCTGAGTACAGTAACCATTCTTGACGAGATGGAGAGTAATCGTACTCATCGCCGTCATCAGAACCGTCTTCCAAACGAAGTACTTGGTCGAACACTTGCTCTGTCTCTTTATCGAAAATAGTCAGAGTACCGTTGTCGTTCACATTGATTCGGTAGTACTCGTTTTCTAATAGGTAGTCCTTTTGCTCGGCAACTTTTACAGCGCCCTTCTCGTTACCTTGGATATGTAACGTGGTGAAGCCCATAGCTGGAACAGTGCGTTTGATTTGAATATCAAACTCCATGAACGGGTCGTAGTTACCGTAGTGAACGATTTGGCGGTCTACTTTACCTGGGTCAATTTGGCGCTTGTCTTGGATGAAGTACTCAACTGGGTTTTCGTTTTCATCAAAGATTGAAAATTCTTGAGCACGGATAGTAATGGTTGTGTTCACCACTTCTTCACGCTCGTACGGAGAAAGGTTAAACATCGCCAGTTTGTCGCAACCTTCGCGATCTGGCATGTGGTCAACAATCTTACGCTTGTAGAAATGAATCAGGTTGGTCGCCATGTCGTCCGCAAGGATGTAACGGTTTAGGATTTCAGCGTGAACCTTGTCAGAACAGCAGCAGCCAATCGAGTCATGAGCGTGGTTCTTCATGCTCTCTTTCCACATTTTCGCAATCAAACCATGGTGGTATTCGAAACCTAATGTCCAAGCGATAGACGCTAGAGGTTCTAGGATGTTTACAATCTTGTTTTCGATTTCCGCATGGATCAGTTTGATGTCCATACGTGTAGAAGAGATCGTACGGTGAACACGCATGTATTTACCGTCGTTGAACTCGCCTTTGATTGTGTCGAGTTGGTCGCGCGCCGCTTCTACTTTCTCGAACACTTCTTCGTAACGGCTCATTGAGAATTCACGATCTGGGTAGATTTCGCGAAGCTTGTCCATTACTTCAAAGATGTCTTTTTGAATCGGCATTTGGTCGTGGCCGTTCGGTAGCAAGATATCTTTAGTCACCGATGGCTTTTCTAGCACTGGGAAGTACTTATCTAAACGAGCACGCAAGCCTTCTTCGTCTTGTGGAAGGTATTTACCAATCGCGTAACCCAGCGGAAGCACTTGTGCCGTTACTTCACTGCCGTCATTAGACTGCCATAAGAATTCTGTTTTGTTGGTGCCATGACGCTCTGAACAACCACGCCAGAACATTGCACGCGTGATGTCGAAGCCGTTGTAGATCATTGGCAGCTGTGAGCTCATGCTGAATGAATCTGGTAGGTAACCAATCTTCATTGCATCGCCAAACTTCATACAGTCACGAATACCATACATCATGTTGCGTACAATTGACTCACCAGAAACTTGCATTGTGTCGGTTTGAGAATACCAAGGGCCAATAATTAACTTGCCCGCTTCAACCAATGCTTTTACGCGCTCTGTGTTTTCTGGTTTGATTGCGAAGTAGTCTTCTAAAACGGCGGTTTGACCATCTAGAACGTAGTATTTGTATTCTGGATCGCTCTCCAGACGGTTCATGATTTCTTCCATGTTGTTCACAAGAAGAATACGAGACTCTTCTGTTGTGAAATACCATTCACGATCCCAGTGCATGTGAGGAGTAATATGTACGCGTGATGTAGTCATAATCATTTACCTAAATGTGTCGCTTCGAGTAAAACTAAAGTTCGAACCCAAATACGACTAAATTAAATTTTTCAAGGGGTTAAAATTGGCTGCCACTAAATTTAGGGTGCAGAAAACCACGCCCAGAATCTGTGTGAATAAAACCGTTAGGAGCACAGGTATTTAGGGCAGCCAGTTGTTTGTTATTTTTTATATATTGATTTCGCAGTGAGTTAGGAGCTAACTCAAAATTCAGTTAGTTCTGTGTTGCAGTACTTGCTTCAAATTTACCCTTTTTTACCGCGTGACCACGCCACATCAGAAGAGTAATGGTTGAAATCACTGTGCCGACAATCGCAGCACCGAACCAGATTGCAGCAGCAGAGAATGCGCCTAAACCAGAATCGTGTAACAAGAAAATAGAGAAGATACCTGCGCCCGGAGTGGATAGACCAATACCTGCCGCACCCACCATTGCACCTGTTACTACAGAGCCTAGTAAGAATGAGCCGATTACACGGATTGGATCTTCAATCGCCATTGGGATTGCACCTTCAGTAATACCCGCAAGACCAAGTAGCCATGTAGATTTACCGGTTTCAATCTCAAAGTCTTTGAATAAGCGTGGAGCAATCATGGTAGAAGCCGTTACCGTGAACGCCGATACCATTTTTACTGAGCCAAAGATTGCGTAAGGACCATAAACACCGTTTGCCATTGCACCTAAACAGAATGCGTAAGCAGCTTTGTTTACCGGACCACCTAGGTCGAATGATACAAACAGACCTAAAATTGCACCCAATAACAACGCATTGGTGCCTGACATACCGTTCAACCAGTCCGTTAAACCTTGGTTTAAGAACGCAACAGGTTTACCGATAACAAACAGCATCAAGCTACCCGCTACCAAAGTACCAATCACCGGGTAAAGGTAGAAAGTAAGGAAGCCGTTAAATGCAGGGCCTAAGCGAACATGCTCTTTCACCCAGCGCATCACGTAACCCGCAATCAAACCACCAACAACACCGCCTAGGAAACCTGAACCAATGATGTTTGCAGCAATACCCGCAGCAAAACCAGGACCAAGTGCCGGTTTGTCGGCTAATGAGTAAGCAGTGTAAGCTGCCAGTACTGGCACCATTAATGTACCTAATAGGCCGCCACCTAATTTACGATACATCCACAGCCAAGAATCTTTTGTTGCGTAAAGCTCTTGCAGGTCAAAAATTTGCGCGATAAGAACAGCAACCGCAAGAACAGTACCACCAGCAACGATAAGAGGAACTGCGTAAGAAATACCAGAAAGCAGCGCTTGTTTAAGCTCAGTTTTCAGTGGCAGTTTTTTCGGTTTGTCATCAGTAGCCACTGTGCGTTCTGCACCGTTACCTTTTTTCGACTCTTCAATCGCTTCATTTAGAATGCGTTCACCGTGTTTAATCGGTTCTGCAACTGGCGTTTCAACACGAGGGATTCCGTTAAAACGATCCACTTCTTTAATCGCGACTTCAGCAGCAAAAACACACGCCACAGCATTGTTTAATTGCTCAGCCGTCAAACGATCTTCAATGCCATTTGCGCCCTGCTTTTCAACATGAACCTTGTAGCCAAGCTTTTTGCCCGCTTTTTCAAGGTATTCTGCAGCCATATAGGTGTGAGCAATGCCTGCAGGGCAAGCAGTAACACATACAATTGTCGGCGCATTTGTATCTAAGTTGTCTTGTTTTTCTTCTTGCTGATTATCGCCATCAAGAAGCGCGAAGATTTCATCAGCGGTTGTTGCTTTTAATACTGCTTCACGAACATCGTCATCAACCAATGTGGTTGTCAGTTCGGTCAGCAGGTGCATGTGGGTAGAACCCGCTTCTGCATTTGGAATGGCAATTAGGAAGATAAGATTCACATCTTCGTCTTCATCTAGGCCTTTCCATTTCATGTCTTCTTTCAATGTTGCAACAGCGAAACCAGCTTCTTTAACCGCGTCAGTCTTGCCGTGCGGTACTGCTAGGCCTTCGCCAAGCGCTGTCGGGCCTTGCTCTTCACGAGCAAATACTGCATCAAGATACTCTTGTTTGTTGTGCAGTTTGCCTTGCTGATTCAGTTGGTCAGCAAGTGCGTAAATCGCTTCTTCTCGACTGCTAAACGTAGTTTGCAGATTTACGAGCGACTTATTCGTTAGAGTAGTAAGTTTCATAACCTTTGTCCCATAGTCACAGATTAGTACGACAGTCGTCCCTGCCGACGAGATGAATAATACAACCTCAAGACATTTAATCCGTGATCACGATCTCATCAATACATATTTGTATTTAATTTGTATTTAAAACTGTATTGGTAAATCCTTTAAGAAAGCTTGTTATGTATCGTTTAATTTGTATTATATGTACTACAAAACGCCGATACGATGCTCACACTAACCTTTAAAGCAAAGCTTATATAGAGCAAATTTACGTATTTAAGGTACAGGTTGTTAATCAAAGTCTAGTTGTCCTAGCGCACAAATGAGGCAAAAATGGCAAGACTCCCTATGTATCGCCAAATCGCCGATGCAATAAGAGAAAAGATCAGTTCTGGAGAATATAAAGTTGGAGAAGCACTCCCAACGGAAGCGCAATTGCGTGAAGTATTCTCGGTAAGCCGCGTAACGGTTAGGCAAGCACTGAAACTACTGATCGAAAACGATGAGCTTGAAAGCGTTCAAGGCAGCGGCACTTACGTAAAAGAGAACAAGATCAATTACGACATCTACAAACAGTCGAGCTTTCAAGAAAAGTGGGCGCATTTGGATGTGGTTACACACAGTGAAGTTCTGGCCTTCGAAATGAAGCCGTGTTCTTTGGCGATGTCTGAACATTTAGATATCAAAGAAGGCGAATTGGTTTTCTACGTAAAACGTGTTCGTTTCATAGACAACAATCCAATCACGGTTGAAGAAACTTGGTTACCTGTTGCTCTATTCCCAGATCTCACCTATCAAGTGATGCAGACATCAAAATACGACTTTATTGAGAACACCAAAGGCATGGTGATTGATCGAAGTGAGCAGGAATTGGTACCGATTCTTCCGCCTGAAGACGTTGCTAAACAGTTAGGTATTGACCCTGCTCAACCGATTATTGAAAAACGTACTCGTGGTTACCTAGCTAACAACACAGTATTTGAATACAGCCGCAACTACTTCACATCTAACGATTACCGATTCACTTTGGTCGCCAGACGCCAGAGATAATGCTCATCAGCGAGTTTCGATAATAGCAAAATGACCAACACAGAGAGCGCCTTGTTCTCTGTGTTTCTATGCTGTTAACTCAATCATAAAACCAACTTTCCTACCCAAATATTCCTAAACCAATATCAAGTAACCTCACGAAAGATCATTCACATTCATTTAAATACTGTTCTGGCGCTTTGACCATAAACTAAGCGCCAAATTACAAGAACAACAGTCGACAGGAATGTAGATGAATACCAAACAACTTGAGGACGCTGTAAGTGAAGTGAGCTTATTCAATCAGCACCTCCACTTAATCCAATCCGTGCATACCATTCCGACCCCAAAAATGAATTGGGAGTCGATTGCGATGGAACCTGCGCCGACAATGCCAACGGTTCGATTCGATCACTGTCTACTCATCAGACTAACACTTAGTTCGTCGTGTTAAATCACTTTATATACAAAACCATTATGTCGAAACACACTATCTCACGAACATCGCACCCATTAGCAAATACAATTTCATACACACGATTCCTACCAAAGCTACCTTTAGTTCTAATCGCTTTCTCTATGCCCCTATTCGCAGAAGAAGTTGAAGAAGTGGTACTCGAGGACGAAGTCGTATTAAATGAAGGTTCTGAGTTAAACGAAGAAGCTGAAGAATCGCCTTATTATAACTTGTGTTTTAGCGCTTACTTATGGGAAGTAAGTAGGCGTTAAACATAAGTAATCTTTAAATGTAAGTAAGCTTAAAAGCTAAGATTCTCACCTCTTTACTCCGATAAATACCCACTTCGTTACACGTTTCCTTCCAAAGTACAAAAAATACTCGCGATTTATAAAACAACACCACCATATGCAAATAGAACAACCAAAGGTGATCCAAGTTATATTCTAACAAGCCACAAAATTTGTTTATTAACATCTAAACAACAGTAGTTATTCACGATTTACAACCACAATTAACATCGAAAAAAATGTTTGTCTTAGATCATATCAACCTCAACTATGCCTCGTGCCACAGTGCAGTTTTCTGTACATTCATTGTCATATTCTGAAACACTTTCTTATATTTTTTAAACTTTGTGGAGATTTATATGTTAGAGCTCTTGATCGGATTAGTGATTACTATTGCTGTTGGTTACTTTATTGTAAAAGGCTATAAAGCGGCGGGTGTATTACTAACTGCTGGCCTTGCCCTACTTCTTATCACCGGCCTTATTGGTCACACAGTCTTACCAGCTAAGGTAGCTTCAACAGGTAACATGGTTACCGACTCACTAGAATTTGTTAAATACATGCTTCAGTACCGCGGGGGCGGCCTAGGCATGCAAATCATGCTTCTTTGTGGTTTTGCTTCTTACATGACGCACATTGGTGCTAACAACGTGGTAGTGAAACAGTTCTCTAAACCGCTTGCTGCGATCAAATCTCCCTATGTACTTCTTGTTGCGGCTTACATCGTAGCGTGTCTGATGTCTCTAGCAGTAAGTTCTGCAACGGGTCTTGGTGTGCTATTGATGGCAACCCTATTCCCAATGATGACGGCAATGGGTATTTCTCGCCCAGCGGCAGTTGCAGTTTGTGCGTCACCTGCAGCCATCATTCTTTCACCAACGTCTGGTGATGTGGTTATCGCGGCAGAAAAATCAGGCATGTCTCTTGATGTGTTTGCTGTTCAAACGGTACTGCCTGTTTCTATCTGTGCGATCATCGTGATGGCGGGTGCGGCTTTCTTCTGGAACAAATACCTAGATAAGAAAGAAAACACACCAATGGAAAAAGTAGACGTTTCTGAAATCGAAACAACGGCGCCGGCTTTCTACGCTGCACTTCCATTCCTACCTATCATCGGCGTTTTCCTATTCAACGGTCGTACGATTCCAGGGCTTTCACTTGATATCTACACTATTGTGGTAGGTTCTATCTTCGTAGGCGCAGTTATCGATTACGTTGTTAAGAAGTTTGACGGCGAGAAAACACTAGAAGATCTAGACTCTTGCTACCAAGGCATGGCTGACGCGTTCAAAGGCGTGGTAATGCTGTTGGTTGCGGCGGGCGTATTTGCTCAAGGTCTAATGTCTATCGGTGCAATTGATAACCTAATCGGTCTTGCCGAATCTGCAGGCGCAGGCGGTATCGCATTGATGCTTATCCTCACAGGTCTAACGGTTGCTGCGGCAATTGCGACAGGTTCAGGTAATGCACCTTTCTATGCATTCGTAGAACTGGCTCCATCATTAGCGGCGAAAATGGGCTTGAACCCAGCGTTCCTAATCATCCCAATGCTTCAAGCATCGAACCTAGGTCGTACAATTTCACCAGTATCTGGCGTAATCGTAGCGACTTCTGGTATGGGTAAAATCAGCCCATTTGAAGTCGTAAAACGTACGTCTGTACCCGTAATCTGTGGTCTTATTACGGTTATCTTCGGTACGCTTGTATTGGTTCCAATGTCGGCGTAAGCCTTAAATTTCGATTCTCAAAGAACGAAGAACAAACGAACACCAATACTGATATAAAATGCGTAAACAAAAAGGCGCTGAACCTAATAAGTTCAGCGCCTTTTTTAATATCACTTTCTCAACATCGTTAAAACTATCGAGATATGTATAAACAGTCAGGCTTGAAATAGTGTTATCTCAAAGGAACAAGCCCTACTTCATTTCACCATAGCGTTCTAGATACAGAACTGTTGCAGCGGTACGAGAAGGCACTTGCAGTTTTTTCAGCAAGCTTTTCATATGTACCTTAACTGTCGATTCAGAAATAAACAGGTGATCGGCGATCTGCTTGTTACGGTAACCTTTCGCGACTTCTTGAAGGATTTGCATTTCGCGTTCAGTCAGTTGATCGAAGATATCATTGCGGCTACCAGCATCATTTAAGTAACGAGCAACCACACTGCTGTAAGCCTTGTCACCGCTGTGTGCTTGCTTAAGCAGTTCAATTAACTCATCGGGTTCTGTGTCTTTCAACAAGTAGCCATCAGCGCCCGCTTTTACAATCGCTTCAATGTCTGCAGGGCTATCAGAAACCGTTAGAATAACGATGTTAGCGCTTGAGCCATCAGTACGAAGTGCTTTCAGCGTATCAAGTCCAGACATGCCTTTCATATTAAGATCCAAAAGGATCAAATCAGGTTCTTCTTCATGGGCAAGAGCGACTGCTTCAGTACCGTTACTTGCTTCTGCAATCACTTCGAATTCATCTTCAAAGCTCAGTAATTGGCTTATACCTCTGCGCATCAATGGATGATCATCAACCAGCATTACTTTACAAATCGTCAACTTTAACTTCCTTCAAACTTTTATATTTCAATATGACTGTACAGCCTTCACCTTGAGCCGCTTCAATCGTTAAGTCGCCATTCAGTCTTGCCGCACGCTCCTGCATAATGCTCATCCCGTAGTGGTTCGTCTTGGAACTACTAGAGTCAAAGCCATCTCCATTATCTTTAATCACGACTAATACTTCACCTTCCTCATCGATACAGCATACATCTATCAAGTCGGCATTGGCGTGTTTTATTGCATTTATTGTTGCTTCACGAATCAATTGAAGCAAGTGAACCTGACTATGCGCATCAAGCTCGATCGATGAGAGATTATTAGTGAGGTTAATCTTCGCATCGGTTCTCTCGCTGAGCGCCTCAAGCATGGTACTTAAGGCGTCTCCAAAGTTGCCCTCTTTAATGGTCAACCTAAATGTGGTGAGTAGCTCTCTTAACTGGGTATAAGCGTCGGCTAAGCCGTTTCCGATCTCAGACGCGATTTGTTCAGATTGCTCTCGGTGCTGTTGCTCTGGCAGTTTGCCAATCACACGCTTTAATAGTGTAACTTGAATTTTCAAGTACGACAGTGATTGAGCCAATGAATCGTGGAGTTCACGTGCAATCGTGGCACGCTCTTCCATGATAATAAGCTGTTCAGCTTTCTTTTGAGCACGATTGTAGTAGATCGCTCTCGATAGCAGTTGAATGAAGCTTTCGATCAGAGCTTTAGTTGAGTGCCCGTGGTGATATGAACAGTATAAATAGCCGAGAATAAGTTCGTTATCGTCGAGTTTCATCTCAAACTTTTCGTAGTCTAAATTCGAATCGTAACCTTCATCCATAATCAATGAACGGCCTGAGTTATCGACAATCTCGAGCCTCAGTGATCCAATCCCTTCCAAGCTCACGAGATGCTGCAAGATAGCTCGGAAGTTTTCAGGAGCAATACGCGTCACCGTGAGCTCTTGTGACGAGTTATAAAGTGCCTGCAGCGACTGGTTCGCATTTTGCAGCTCAATCGTCTTTGCATCCACCACATCTTCAAGGTTTCGATAAAGCACGCCTAAATCTTTGGCCATCGAGTTGAAGGTTTTGGTCAAAATGCCCATTTCGTTGTTACTGGTCACCTTGAGTTCTACCTCGAAGTCGCTGTTTTTGATTCTTTGGCTCGCACCGACAAGAGCATGTAGCGGTTTAACAACCTGTTTACGTACAAAGTGAACAACAAAAAGAGATATGACCAGAATCCCACCAAGGCCGATACCACCAGCCCACGCTAACTTTATTAACTTGTCTTCAGAGAACTCTTGCAGCTTATAAACGAAGCCATCGATTTCAGCCACGAAGTTTTCAACCAACACGAGATAGTGATCGCGCTCTTCGCTATTCAAGACCTGTTTTAGCTCATGCCAACGGCCGATAATTAAATAGTAATCTTCTGTGATGTCTGTCGGAACATTCCAACTGACCAAATTAGTCATGGATGGCGAGTAAAGAGAACTTTCGAATTCACGAATATGAGATTCATAATCGACAGATTCTATTTGAATATCATGGGCTAAACGGTAGCTTTGCATTCGCATTGAACCGGCCACGTTAACCGCTTCCGCATCATTCAAACTTGAAGCCAAAGTAAAGATGGCAAAGCCAGTCGTAGCAACCGACAACAGCAGTATAGAGAGCAAAGATTTTGCTATCGTACTTGTTACAGATGAAACCGGTTTTATAAGCAAAAGTGCCTTCCTATTGATAAATGACTTGCCAGCGATATCGTATTGTCACACATCAAAAATCATAGCTCCATTCAATATGTGATCACTCGCTCCGTAATTTATTGATCTAAGACAATATATGCCCCCAATTAGCCCTTAGGGGGTATTTATACAATTGTTTCTAAAACTACACTACTTGTGAGGACTCATTACAAGATATTAATAGAATAATGACCTACAATTACAACATCTTAGTAACATCTATAGGTATCTAGTGGTAGATCTATCAAAACGCCGTCTTTTTTCAAGACGAAAAGTTGACTCAAGCCAGATTCGTTTGCCTTGGATTGACAGCCTAGAAAGCTTTACAGATGACTGTACTCGCTGCGGTAAATGCATCGAGAGTTGTGAGACTAAGATAATCATTGTAGGCGATGGTGGTTTTCCCACTGTAGATTTCTCTATTGATGAGTGTACGTTCTGCTATCAATGTGCAGATGTTTGTCCCGAACCCATTTTTAAGCCAAAGCAAGGAGAGCCTTGGCAAGCAAAAGCACAAATCTCTGATAAGTGTTTAGCGCAACAAAATGTTGAATGCCGAAGCTGTGGTGACATGTGTGAACCTATGGCCATTCAATTTGAACTTAGAGCAGGCAGTGTTGCTCTACCAAAAATCGAGTTAGATGAGTGTAGCGGTTGTGGGGCCTGCGTAGCAATTTGCCCTACTTCGGCTATTCTTGTGAGTAATGCATAAAACAAAAATAACGAGAGCAATTTATGGCACTAAATGAAGTGCATATATCAAGTTTAGTCGTGCATGTGAGCCCTGAGCATCTAAATGAGATCAAAGCGGAGATCGATCAATTCGATAACGCTGAAATCTACGGAGATAGCCCTGAAGGCAAAATCATCGTGGTCCTAGAAACTGAAAACCAAGGTTTTGTAACGGACACCATCGAAGCAATAAACAACATTAAGAACGTTTTGGGGACAGCTTTGGTTTATCACCAAATCGAAACTGGACTCGACGAAACGGATTTAGAAACTGGAAGTAACAATTCTCAACTTGAGGGTGAAGTATGAAAATGACAAGACGTGCGTTTGTGAAAGCAAACGCAGCTGCATCAGCGGCAGCCGTTGCAGGTGTAACACTACCGGCAACAGCAACCAACCTGATCGCTAGCTCTGATCAAACAAAAATCACGTGGGATAAAGCGCCTTGTCGTTTTTGTGGTACGGGCTGTTCAGTACTAGTAGGTACTCAAAACGGTAAAGTGGTTGCGACTCAAGGCGATCCAGAAGCTCCTGTAAACAAAGGCCTTAACTGTATTAAAGGCTACTTCCTTTCAAAAATCATGTACGGTAAAGACCGTCTTGAGACTCCTCTACTTCGCATGAAAGACGGTGAGTTCCATAAAGATGGTGATTTCGCACCCGTATCTTGGGACAAAGCGTTCGACGTGATGGCTGAGAAATGGAAAGCTTCACTGAAGAAGAACGGTCCAACAGGTGTTGGTATGTTCGGTTCAGGCCAATGGACAGTAATGGAAGGCTACGCAGCCGTTAAGATGATGAAAGCGGGTTTCCGTTCAAACAACATAGATCCAAACGCTCGTCACTGTATGGCTTCTGCTGTAGTAGGCTTCATGCGCACTTTCGGTATTGATGAGCCAATGGGTTGTTACGATGACTTTGAACACGCAGACGCATTCGTACTGTGGGGTTCAAACATGGCAGAAATGCACCCAGTACTATGGACTCGTATTACAGACCGTCGTCTAAGCCACCCACACGTTAAAGTAAACGTACTGTCTACTTACTACCACCGTTCTTTCGAGCTTGCAGACACGGGTTACATCTTCGAACCTCAATCAGATCTAGCAATTGCTAACTTCATTGCTAACTACATCATTCAAAACGATGCCGTTAACTGGGACTTCGTGAACAAGCACACGAACTTCAAGCAAGCAACGACAGACATCGGTTACGGTCTGCGTGACGATGATCCACTACAGAAAGCAGCCGCAAACCCTAACTCAGGCGAAATGACTGCTATCTCTTTCGAAGACTACAAAGCGTCTGTTGCTGAATACACAGTTGAGAAAGCGTCTGAAATGTCAGGTGTACCTCAAGAAGACCTTATCAAGCTGGCTAAGCAATATGCCGATCCAAACATCAAAGTAATGTCACTTTGGACTATGGGTATGAACCAACATACTCGTGGCGTATGGATGAACAGCCTTGTGTACAACATCCACCTTCTTACAGGTAAGATTTCTACTCCAGGTAACAGCCCATTCTCACTAACTGGCCAACCGTCAGCGTGTGGTACAGCGCGTGAAGTTGGTACATTCGCTCACCGTTTACCTGCCGATATGGTGGTTGCTAACCCTAAACACCGTAAAATTGCAGAAGATATCTGGAAACTTCCAGAAGGCACCATTCCACCGGTACCCGGCGCTCACGCTGTTCTTCAAGACCGTATGTTGAAAGACGGTAAAATCAACGCTTACTGGGTAATGTGTAACAACAACATGCAAGCGGGTCCAAACATCAACACTGAACGTCTGCCAGGTTACCGTAACCCTGATAACTTCATTGTATGTTCTGACCCGTACCCAACGGCAACAGCTCAAGCGGCTGACCTCATCCTTCCAACAGCAATGTGGATTGAGAAAGAAGGCGCTTACGGTAACGCAGAGCGTCGTACACAAGCATGGTACCAACAAGTGAAAACTGTAGGTGAAGCTAAGTCTGACCTATGGCAAATCATGGAATTCTCTAAGCGCTTCACTATTGAAGAAGTTTGGGGTGAAGAACTGGTTGCGAAAATGCCTGAGTACCGTGGCAAAACCATGTACGACGTGCTTTACAAAAACGGCAACGTTGATGCATTCCCACTGTCTGAAGCTCAAGAGCTTAACGACGATGCACAAGCTCAAGGTTTCTACGTTCAAAAAGGTCTATTCGAAGAATACGCAGCCTTTGGTCGCGGCCACGGTCACGATTTAGCACCATACGATCGCTACCACCAAGTTCGTGGTCTACGTTGGCCTGTTGTTGACGGTAAAGAGACACTATGGCGCTTTAAAGAAGGTTCAGATCCATATGCTAAGAAAGGTTCTGATTGGGACTTCTACGGCAAACCAGATGGTAAAGCACTGATCATCAATGCACCATACGAAGCGCCACCTGAAGTACCAAACGATGAATACGATATGTGGCTATGTACAGGTCGTGTTCTTGAGCACTGGCACACAGGTACTATGACTCGTCGTGTACCAGAACTTTACAAAGCAGTACCGGATGCACTTTGTTACATCCACCCTGCTGATGCTAAAGCTCGTGGTCTTCGCCGTGGTGATGAAGTTCTTATCGAAAACAAACGTGGTGAAGTACGCGTTCGTGTTGAAACTCGTGGTCGTAACCGTCCACCACAAGGCTTGGTATTCGTACCATTCTTTGATGCAAGAATTCTGATCAACAAGTTGATCTTGGATGCAACGGATCCTCTGTCTAAACAGACGGATTACAAGAAGTGTCCAGTTAAGATCACTAAGGTCGCTTAAGGACAATATGTTCTTACCACTTAGCTCGTAGATCTGACGTTTTTAATATTGCGACTGCTTTTTTCGTTACTTTTTGAAAGAAGTAGTCCACTCAAAGAATTAGCCTTTAGGCGGAGAAATTAACCATGAAAAAACTGATTACTGCCCTACTATCAGCTGGTCTTTTGCTAGCTGGTGCAGTTCAAGCTGAAGCTGAACTGGATAACCCAGGCGGCATTGGTGGCGTAGAATCTCTACGTGGTGCAAGTGAACTTGAAGCAACTCGCGCAGCAGATGACTTCAAAAAGTTCCCTCGTGACCAAGTACTTGAGAGTGACTACGTATACCAACCACCTCTAGTGCCTCATACTATTCGTAGCTATGAAGTTTCTCTTAACGCTAACAAGTGTCTTTCTTGCCACAGCTGGAAAAACGCAAAAGAAATGGGTGCTACTAAAGTGAGTGTAACTCACTACATGAACCGTGAAGATGCGGTACTTGCAGACGTATCACCTCGTCGTTACTTCTGTCTACAGTGTCACGTACCTCAAGCTAATGCTAAGCCACTAGTTGAGAACGAGTTCAAACCTGTAGATTCACTGCGTTAATCGTAGCCGGACTGTAAGAGAGGCTATATATGATAAAATTACTTAAAGCGTTTTGGAAAAGACTTGCGACACCAAGCAAAGCAGCCGTAGGCGTTGTTTTGTTCTTGGGTTTCTCGGGTGGTCTTTTGTTCTGGGGTGCATTCAATACGGGTATGGAGGCAACCAACACGGAAGAATTCTGTTCTGGCTGTCACGCACCTATCGTTGCTGAAATCCAAGAGACAATTCACTACTCTAACCGTTCTGGTGTTCGTGCTATCTGTTCAGACTGTCACGTTCCTCATGAATGGACAGATAAAATTGTTCGTAAGGTTCAAGCATCTAAAGAGCTATACGCACACTTTATTGCGAAAACCATCAATACTGAAGAAAAGTTCAAAGCACGTCGTGCTCACCTAGCGGAACGCGAATGGGCTCGATTGAAGAAGAACGATTCACTTGAGTGTCGTAACTGTCACCAGTTCGATTACATGGACTTCTCAGAGCAGAGCCCCCGTAGTGCGAAACAACACTCGACTGCGCTAGCTTCTGGTGAAAAAACGTGTGTAGACTGTCACAAAGGTATTGCACACAAACTACCAGACATGCACGGCGTTGAAGGCTGGCAATAAGGAGCGTTTGAATGAGTACTTTAGAAAGCGTAATTTGGCACATCCTAGGTTACAGCGCTATGCCAGTTATCATTCTTGGTGGCTTTGCAGGTGTTGCAGCCGTATCTCTTTGGATTTTATCTATGGGTAAAGACAAAGAAATCGATTAACAATCGAGATTCCATCAACTTCTACCAGATAATTCTGATATGAGTTGATACGAAAAAGCCACTGATTTTGAAGTGACCCCGTAAAGTT
>NZ_JBFROW010000099.1:0-41068 GCF_041471665.1 Vibrio sp. 10N.261.51.F11
ACCCTAGAAGGGATAAACAACAAGATAAAGCTAATCAAGCGAATGGGGTATGGGTATCGAGATACCGACTACTTCTTGGAAAGCCGCGATGAACCACAAATAAGCGGCTCTTTTTTAACCCAATTTTCTGCTCTTAAACCTTATCGACTGTATCCGCCCCATGAACCCACGGGACGATATTGTTAATACGTGAGCGCCGCAATCACACTGTTAGCGCTAAGGAACCTTTGAAACCGTCATCAAAGCTCACTCATAATAAGCTATTATTTACAGTAGATTTCGGTTAATTTTCCAAAGGCCATTATGAAAAACAAACTGAGTTTAGCAATTCAAGCATACTGCAACTGGATTGATTCAAACATTATTGAAATTGCTTATGTCGGTTCCATTCTAGTTGTGATTCTAACGCTCATCATCAATCTTATTTAGGCTTCCATTTCCTAAATATTAGTTTCCTTTACTCATTACCGAGCTTTTCTAAAAGCCTCAGAGTTAAATCAATCACCTCATGGATTTGGAGTTTTACGCCTTCAAATAGCTGCGTGAGCGGATCTATTTTTGAGGTTGCAGCTTCAACAATGACTGATTTACCTCAACGATAAACTGATAACCTCTCATTCAATGAATCCTATCTTTTTAACCATTGCCTTGTTCGTTTGTAGGGGCCCGTCCTCTATACACGACTATTGGTTACGCTTGAATGAGGATACTATTGAATTAGAATGCCCCTCAAACATATATCGCCTTGGTGATTGAGAAACAAACAGAATGAAACAAACAAATCATATCGAACAATGCCAGCAAGAAATTTTGAGCTTTTCGGACCGATTACATCAATCTGGTTGTGCGCCTTACTCGGTAGCTCAATACACTCAAGCTTATGCAAAACGCCAGAACATTGATGTCTCTATTGATGTGACCCCGACAAAAGTCATCACTATTTTTGAGCAACCCACGCAAAAAGTCGTGATGGAAAACAAAAAACCACCCTCGGTTAACTTACGTGATTTAGTCGCAACGCTTAAAGGGTTTTCGACTCATTCCCATTACGAAGGTTCAGAAACCTACTCGAATCGTACCTTGTGCTTTGCCAATTTATTGCTTCCGCCATGTTATTTAATGTTAGTTGGCAGTACTTATCTGGCGGTCGGTTTATCCATTATTCTGGGCGCTATAGCCTGGCTAGCACAAATTTTCCTGACTGGGCCAAGAAGCATTCTTGTCGAGTTCTTTGTCGCCTTAGTAGCCAGTTTTTTAACCGGTATGATAGCGGCACAGGTTCCCGGCTTACCAACATTGGCACTGTGCATTTCTTCCATTGTCCTTTTTATTCCTGGGTTAACCGTCACCAACGGCTTAGCCAGTCTTGCTCTCAATGACTTTCGGTCAGGTATCGAACTGCTTGCACAAAGCGCACTCATAGTAATGAAAATATTCATCGGCATTGTTATGGGGTTAGGCTTAGCCAACATAATCAATCAACCATTATCGGTACCGGTATTTATTGATGAAATCCCATTCGTTCTTCATGTCACCGCACTGATCGGGATTTCTGTCGCTATTGGCCTTATTTTCAACGCAAGTATGACAGAAATTCTCTTAGGCCTTCCTGTCGCGGCAATTGGCATGTGGGGGCCACATTGGTTTACTTCCGATTGGGTTGTAGGTACATGGGTAAGCACAATACTCATTACGCTTTACGGGTTGGGGATGGGAAAATTGCGTCACGTTCCACCACTCATATACATTATTCAAGGGATCATCATTCTTGTCCCCGGTAGTCGAATCATTGTCGGAGCAAGTGAGTCCTTCTTTGCGACCTCCATTTTACCCATTCCGAATATTGGTCTGTCCGCCTTGCTGATGTTTGGCGCGATTATGGCGGGACAAATCATGGTTTATTCTATATTTAGTCGTCATTTTGATTCCATCATTGAGGACTAACCATCGAGCTAACAATCGCTGATCAACACGCCCCAATAACCCACGATTGAGTCTTTATCTGCTTTTTGACGTTAACCGATTCTGAGAAGGTACTGATGAACAGAGTCTCGAAAATCGATAAGACTATTTTGTTTCAGATGGCGAGGGGAATGAGCAATATGGATTTGGAAAAACCGAATAGAATCGAAAGTAGCCAATAATTCAATAAGATAAGGATGCTTAGGATGAGTCAATGCAAAGTAGGCAGAGGTAAGCTAGGTATAGGCAAGCGCTAGGTTGATAGGCTTGCCATCTACTCCATTTCCGCTCTAACTACGCCACCAGTGCGTTCAGTTTTTTACGCATACTCTCTTTATCAAGGCCACCTTTAGGTCCAATGAAGACTAACCGTGACGAACGAGATTCATCATCTTCCCATGCATCTCCAACCGTCACATTGGCTCGCTGGCCCGTGCACTGAAATACACAGCGATGATCAGGACGATCGGTTAAATTTAAAATACCTTTCATGCGATAAGCATCAATTGAAAACTGTTGCAGTAGAGGATACAAACTTTGTAGATTAAGCGGTTGATCAGTTTCAAAGCTGAATGTTTCGAAATCATGGTTCACGTGATGACAGTGCTCATCATGACAATCATGGTGCTGGCATTCCCTTTGATCACCCGCTATTTTGTTAGTGACAAAGCGCGTACTTTCAGGGGCATCAAATAAGATAGGTAAATCCACTTCGCCGAATGAAATATCAATCAATTTAGCAAACGGAGCTTGTACTCGGCACCATGCTTTGACTTGCTCTAGTTTATCAGCATCGACTAGGTCAACTTTATTAACCAGAACAATGTCAGCCACTTGAATTTGCTGCTTCGACAACGTCTCCATTGGGCCTTCTAGCCCTAAAATGTTTTCCGCATCGATCGTCGTCACGATTGCATTTAAAGGTGCGTGTGCTTGCAGCTCCGGATCTTCAAATTGAAGTGCCACTTCTTTGGGTTCTGCGATACCTGAAGTTTCAACAATAATATGGTCTGGGCGTTCCTCTAATGCGAGTAAACGCATTACCGAAACGACTAGTCCTTCTGCAAGGTTACAACAGATACAGCCATTCTCTAGGCTGATCATATTTTCACTTTCAGATTTAACTAACTCCGCATCAACATTGATTGATCCAAAATCATTGACGATCACAGCCATGCGCATTCCATTTGCATTGGTTAATATATGGTTTAGTAGGGTCGTTTTCCCTGCTCCTAAAAATCCGGCTAAAATTGTTACTGGAATAGGCTTCTTGCTCATAGCATGCTCTCTTTCGATTTTCGTTGTCTATATTTACTCGGTAAGCAATAAAAAAGGTTGAGCTAATGCCCAACCTTTTAAGTCAGGATAACTTAGCCAGTAACTTTGTTGCGAACCGCTTCACCTGGGTTTGAATCTAACAACATTTCACCAGCTTCAATGATAGGTGTCCCGTTTACAAGTACGTATTTCATGCCTGTAGAAAGGGCATTTGGTTTATCAAATGTTGCAACGGCTTTTACTTCATCAAGTTTGAAAATAGCTAAATCAGCATCTTTACCTACTTGAATACGACCTTTATTTGCCATTTGTGGCACAGCATCCTCAAGAATACGACATGCGTTTAAGCTAGTTCTTTCCATCGCTTCTACTAGTGTTACCGCTTTGTATTCCTCGACATATTTTTCAATAAAACGAGAGAAACAAGCAAGTGAGCGAGGGTGAGCTATTGCGTTGCTTGGAAGTGGCCATACATCACCTTCAATTAATACGCCTTTATCATCCATCCAAGGCATTGCATCTGAAGCGATAGCTGCACCTGGGAATAATACTGAACGGTCCATTTTAGCGCGATCTTCTTTGTTCTCATCGGGTTTTAAGAAGTGCATGACAACCACGGTACCGGGCGCTGATGCTTGTAGTTCAGTGACTTTTTCTTGGTTTAGTGCTTTACCATTCGCTTCCATGTAGCTAGCGCTTGGTACACCCCAACGTTGTAACCAATCGTCACCACGGAAAACTTCTGCGCCAATAACGGAAGAGCCAGCACCATAAGGATAAGCTTCAGTAGTAACGGCTAAACCTTGATCAATGGCGGATTGAACTAAATCGGCACAATCTTCGATATCTTGTACTGACGTGCTGTTGAGGTGACAAATGTGCATGTGTGCACCCGTTGTCGCCGACAGGCTAATGAGTTCTTGGTATGCTTCAAAGCTTGATTGTGGCTCTGCGCTGTTTAGGTAACGAACGTGAGTGTAGGTTGGTACTTCATAGCGTTTTGCTAGTTTAGCAAGATCATAGTACTCTTTGTGGCCATAACCTGGTGCGTAACCCGCGTTAATACCAATGCCTAAGCCCCCCTCTTTAAGACCTTGCTCAACCGAGCCCAGAATTTGTTTTAATTCATCTGGGGTTGCTAGGGTATTTTGCCAATTGTTTTTAGAAAAAGCTTTCTGGAACCAAACAATCGTACCATCAGGAGCAGGCATCGTAGGTTCTTTTGCTTGAATACGAGCGTAAGTCCATGCTACAGAAGCGCCGTAATTAATCGGGCGACCTTCAGCAGCAGTAATATCGTAGTACGTTCCGATTGGGAATAGACCAGATTCCATCTCAAGAGCGGTGGTTACGCCATCGAATGCTTGAGCACGGGCAGCAGGAAGTTGTTGTCCGTGAGCGTGCATATCGATAAAGCCAGGTGCAACCACGAGACCTTCAGCATCGATGATTGTTTTGCCTTGCAGCTTTTTGTCTGAGATTGCAGCAATACGCTTACCTTTAATACCGACGTGACGAATTGCGTCGAGTCCAGTTTCAGGATCAACAACACGGCCATTTTCGATAACGATATCAAATGGCCCTTTCTCGTTAGGCATCAGTTTGATGTTTTGGCCAACCAGTTTTTCAGGGGCTGCATGTAAAACAGAGGCAAAAGGCAGTGCCGCAGCCCCAACCGCTAACTTAGTCAAAGTCGAACGTTTATCTGTATCAACACCATCAAGTAATACTTGCGTAGCGTCCAATTCATTTGGGTCGTAATTTTTCATATTGATACCTGTTATGTTTGTTGTAAAAGAATATTAGTTCATGATTGCTATGAAAACTATGCTGCATGTAGAAAAATCAATCGATTGACTAACACCCACCTTTCCATCATTAGAATCCACTGCCAACCGTTATATAAAACGCGCTGTCAACGTCACTAAAAGCGAGGTCTACCCCCATGTGTAACCCATATCGGCAAGCTATCTGATAGCGAAATCCAGCACCATACGCATCGACACTTTCATCGTCTGACAGACTGCCCTCTACTGTCGCTTTACCCAGTCCATAAAACGCAGAAACGGTCCAACGATTATCAATCGCATTATCGTATTCCGCGACAACACCCAGCCCAGAGGTCACCGAGCTTTCGCCCATAAAATATTGAATAACGCCATTGATAGCGTTATTCACATCTTCATTACTGGTCTCAAACTCTACCGAGCTCTGGCCAATAATCTGTTTCACACCCAGCATCAATGGTGTGTTTGCCACTCGAAACTGGAGCTGCTGAAGCGCAGCGACTCCCGAGTTTTTTGTGCCGAATTGAATCGTTTTGTTGTACGACGCACCTATACTGAAC
Source organism: Vibrio sp. 10N.261.51.F11 (assembly GCF_041471665.1). Taxonomy (NCBI): domain Bacteria; kingdom Pseudomonadati; phylum Pseudomonadota; class Gammaproteobacteria; order Vibrionales; family Vibrionaceae; genus Vibrio; species Vibrio sp. 10N.261.51.F11. The sequence continues at coordinate 5,588 of NZ_JBFROW010000099.1, forward strand.
TCTTTGAAAATATCGAGGTTCGCCTTTCCAGCGCCAACGCCACCCGTATATCGAATGGTATCTTTTAGCCACGACGGTATCACCGTTAATGTCGGTATCAGAACCTGCGCCATATTCAAAGTCCCCACCATGAATAAAGACATACACGGGTAATGACTCTGAACCATTGATCTCCGAAGGACGCCAAATATTAAGATTCAAGCAATCTTCAGATTGCTCTTGCTGGGTTATTTTAAGCTGTGGGCACACGGCGCCAAATTGTGTCGCATCTATAGCGCTATCAGCATTGTGTTCTAATTGACGGAGTGACTGTGCTGAAAACGTTGTTGATCGGCGTAAGTGATTCCTTTAAACGCTTCAATGGATACGCGTTGCTCGTCACCTGCTAAGGTATTGATCACAACAGACTCTCTATTTGCGAAAAGAGTCGCGTCCCCGATGGATACTGAAACCTGCTCTGTTGGTAATGTCTGAAGCGGTTCTGGCTTAATAGGACGTGAGCTGGTTTCATCACTACCCCACGCAGAAAGAGCAACAGTGATAGCGATAACCATGAGTGAGCGATGCGTTAAATTCATGGTTGTACCCATAAATGTGTTCGGCCATCTGACCTGATATTGGTATCATCAAACCTGAGAATCCCTATGCTCAGCCATGCTCATTTCTGGAGTATTTGAAGTATTTTTTCTTTATGGTGCGATATTAATTCACTCTTTAAATTTGAATAAATCGCTTATGCAGGACGTGATCCTACATATATTCACTACCGTGAGTGGATGTCGCTTTTTATTTATCACAAAGACTTCTTGTTGTACCTTCTTTGGCTGACTATCTAGGGTTGATAAAATTTCAACGGGTTCTTGAAACAGCTCTATAGGGGGTTGCTGTGACTCTCCTTCTGAAGCTTCAAACTCATCAAAGAACCCAAATATGTTATTAGAGTCCGATGGCATAGTTAGCACCAAACGTAAGTTTCGAGGCCAAAGCCAATATTGTTGGGGTCTGTTTTGACTTGACCCGAAGAGGTCCAAGGTAGAAGTGCGTCGATATCAGGCTCTGCTTTCGCGAGCTCTTTCATGCACTTGACCATGTAGTCTTAGAGGATAAGACCGTTGGCTTTTGCAGTCTCGACGATACTGTAAAGCATCGCGCTCGCCTCAGCACCGTTTGTGTGTTGGAGAATAGCCAATTTTCCCTGCCAAATAACCAGCGGTTTAATTGCGCGTTCAGCGCGATTATTATCGATAGATAAGTGACCATCGTCGATATAACGAATGAGTTTAGGCCATTGCCCGAGCTAGTACTTTATTGCTTTGCCTAGTGGGCTAGAGCCTATCACCTTCTGGGTTGTCATCCATTGGTAAAGCTCATCCAGTATCGGCTTGGCATACGCTTAACGCTCTGCTTTGCGTTCTTCGGCAGGCGCACCTTTTAAGCGTGATTCTATCCCGTAGAGCTTTTGGGGTTTAGCCAGCACTTTATCAGCCTTGCCCGATTTACCTTCCCCTTGAAGCTTCTTCGCGTCCATGAACTTGCGTTAAGCACCCCACATTAGTGACGTGATGCAGACCATGATAAGCCGTGTAGCCATCGGTTTGTAGATAACCGTTGTAGTCACCTAAAAAGTCCACGGGGCACACCCTCGCGCGACTGTTTTGATAGTCGTACAAGGCGATTTTTTCACATTCGGCAGTGCCGCTTCGGGCGAGTCAGCGCCTGAGCAGTAAAGCCACATATAACACTGCTTCTCTTCTTTGAGCACATTGAGCGGCGTTTCATCCGCCTGAACCACCACTTGTTGAAGTAGGTTCTCCTTCAAGGCCACATACAGCGGGGCGAACTTCTCACTGACTTGGATAACCCACCTTGCCATGGTGGCGCGTGATAGCTCGATACCCGACTGGGTAAACAGCGATCATCAATCAATGCATTGGGTGCTAACTCTTGTCCTCCACCCGCTAAGCGACCATTACAAAAAGCACCAACAAGGATCTCGCCGGTAAAGCTGCCTTTGTCTATGGGCAACGTGCCACTGTAGGGCTTAAAGCCAAGTGCTTTCACCACACCTGTTAGTGTATACGCACCGCCACCGAGAAAATCTTTAAGCTCGACTGGCGTTTCAGCTGTGACTTCAGCACCAAAACCCGCCGCAGCGACATTCATAAAATAGCGGTCATTCGCACGCGCGCTATCCACCGCAAACGCCTTGCCTTCCAGCGCTAGTTCAAAAGCACCCGAAATATCGTTAGGTATTCCCGTTGCGGTAGCAAAATCATTCGCAGTGCCCATTGGGATAAGCGCCAGTTGTGGTCTTTCACTGGCACGGAACTGGTTGAGCGCGTTAACGGCTTCATTCACCGTTCCATCGCCACCGACAACAATCAGACGCTTAACACCATCGCATATTGCCTCGCTTACCAAACGAAACATGTCCGACGATTCCCAAGTCACTCTAACTTGCAGGTCAATATCATTGTCCCTCGCCGCAAAGATGGCTTGCCTTAATTCCGGGATATTGGCTTTCTTTCCGTTTAAAATCACGCGAATGCTGTCCATGGCTATGTCCTTGTATAGGCTAACTTGATAACTCTTTTGCTGCCGCTTTGATCTTAGCTCGTAACCACTTATGGCTTGGTTCATTAGTACGGCTTGGATGCCAAATCATACACATATCGAGGTCTTCCAACTCGAAGGGCAATGGCAGTGTTTTTACCGCGTACTTTTCAGCAAAACAACGCACTGATGAAATAGGCATTACTCCGATGTACTCAGAGCCTTCGATAACAGGAAGCATCTCTACAACGCCCGCTGCGCGATACACGATTCTACGTTTCTCAAGGTCACTATAGTGCTCAGAGCTTAATAAGCTTTTGCGCGCATGCCACCTAGAGACCACCACATGCTCGAGTGCTAAGAACTGTTCCATATCGATGGTATCGCCAACCGTAGGATGATCACTACTACACACCACCACCAGCTCTTCTGTAGAAATCACCTCGTGCTTAAGCATGGTTCTTCCTTTAGGCGTCATATCAACAATCACGTCGTGTCTTTGCAGCCTTAAATCAGACTCATAGTCTTCGGTAAACAGAGGATGAACCTCTAACGCGATACCTGGTGCGACTTGGCTGATTAACCGCATGACTTTTGGCATCATTTCGTAGCTCGCCGCCGAGACGCAGGCAATGGAAAACACGCGGCCTGAGGTTTTAGGATCGAAGTCTCTTGATGCGGATAAGGTAGAAGTAAAGTTTTTAAGTGCAGCGGCCATTGCAGGATAGATATCAATAGCAAATGTGGTTGGCTCTACGCCTGATGTGGTGCGATGAAACAGTGGCTCATCATAGATATCTCTCAACCTTGCAAGTGCTTTACTCACTGCTGGTTGGCTTATATCCATGCGATTAGCAGCTCTAGATAAGTTCTGCTCTTCATAGATAGCAACAAATATAGGAATTAGATTTAGTTCGGTACTTTTCATACAGTTCCATATTAAAGAAGCAGGTTCCCCATAGTAGAGAACCTGCCGATTATGTTCGATGCGAATGACTAAAGTTTGCTACTTAGTTCTATCTTTTAAGTCTGGCAAGGCTTTAGGGATTTTCAAGCGAGCAGCAATTGAACGAGAATTGCTTGAGTTTGATGTGTCACTGGGCAAGTTACGTAACCCTTTCCATAAACGAGTGAATACGTTTTTATCTTCACATCCTTGTTGAAGGGCTTCGCTATCTTCTAGCCAACGCTTTTGTCCATTTGATTTACCATGTTGCGCTTTATCCAGTTGCACTTTATTCAGTTCTAACTGAGAGGTTTGGTTTCGCAATTGACGGTAGATAAAGGTTCTTAATGCAGCCCAATTACCTTGCTTAACTAAACGACGTAGTACCAGCCAACTCGGTGTTGGGCGGTTTGCGTAGTAACGCTTAACCGAAACAATCAACGCAATGCAGACTAACAACACCAAACCAACACTAATAAACACCGACATGTAGGCTTTGATGAAAGATTGGACTGTGTGTTTGGCTTCAAACACTTCGCCTTTTATCACCACGTTTTCAAGGCGTTGATTTTTGCTGTCCCACCACTGAAATGAAAACTCTGGCAGCGTAAACTCACCACCCTGCTGAATCACATATACAGTCTGTTCAACTCGGCTTGAGCGATAATCACCACGTTCTTGAGTGTCATCCAAACGGTTGGGCTGTGGGTAAGCTTGGAACTGCTTAGTGGACTTATTGGTTAGCACATCTGGCAGCAACACAGAAAAGCTGTCTTTTGCCTTAATCGTGATAGTTCGAGTAATAGCATCGCCAACTTTTAGCTCTTCACTTGAGCGTTGCCATTGCTGCTCTATATCTACTTCTGTCGCAGAAAACCAAGGCGTTTCATTATCGAGTAAACCTGAAGGCAACGAAGCTTCAAACTTAATCGGCTGCGTGTAAAGCGTACCGCCCACGTTTGAACCATCAGGAGCAGAAACTTGGATACGAACCGGTACGGTTGGAATAACAAACTCACCGGAAGTCATCGGATAAAGCGTCACTTCCCAACGCTGACGTGACCATGTAGTACCACCGACTCTTTCTGTGTAGTTCGTCGCGAGTTGGTTACGCTGCTTAGCGATAACGTTAGGGATTTCGATACTGCCGATTCGAGTGCCGCCCGTTAACCAGCGCGGTGTCGCCACCTCAATGTTCAGAATGACCTGCTCATTTACGCTGACTTTGCCCGGCGTTATTTTGTCGCCTGACTTGGGTTTCTCGCCAATCCAAGCGATAAGCTCAACGTCACCACTTTTTTGCAGATCGAAGATATCGGCAGCAGAAGCAACAGCAGGAAAAAACCAACTCAACATAAGAGTCATCGACAACAACCATGTGCGGGCTGTGAATCGCGCTCGCTTTGATTGAATCGCTTCAAGAGCTAAATCATATCGACTCATTGCGTTTGCTCCTGTTTTGACGCTTGTTCGATGGAAGGCGCAGGATCTCTTAACTGAATTTGGAATTTGGATTTCAAGAAGAACTTAGGATCGGCTTCTACTCGCTTTAACCACTTGTCGGCAAGCTCTTGGCTGCCCAAAATCTCATTCGCGTTAAGTGTTTCCTTAAGCATCAATTCCGCTACCGTTTCTTCTTCAGCGCCATCACCCGTTCGCGGCTGATCGTCTTCGAGTTCTAAAGATTCTTCAGGGCCATCTGTGGTTCCAGACTGGCTTTCACTGGTTCGGTTTACCTCTTCGACAATTCCACTAAGCACAGCAAGATTGTTCTCCACATCCGTTCTTAGTTCTGGTGACAGATCCTCTTTCTCACTTAATGATTTCAAGAGGTCTCGTGCGGCAAGGTATTCACGCTGCCTAGCTAACGCACTCGCTGCATTGTACAAACCAAGGTCAGTTTTGGTTTGCAAAAACGCACTGTGAGCGAGCTTAAAATCACGAGCATAGTAATAAGCCGCGCCCTTTCGCATTGGGTCAGTAAAATGTTTGGCAGCTTGAAGATATTCTTTCTGATTCAACAGGCGTTGACCTTGTTGGTCGGGCGTTAGCCATAAGTCCCACCACCATTGAGCTGTTTTGTCCCAAGTAGTAACCGACTCCACCACAACTGGTTTCTCAGCGGTTAAGTTGACTGTTTTCGCCAAAGTGTCTGGTGAATACATGCTGCTTGTGATCATCAAACCAACGACACACCACTGCACCAACCACCCTTTTCTGAACCATAGCAACATAATGAAAGCCATTGGAATAAGCAGTCCATAGCCCATGTCTTTCCAAGGCATTGAAGATTCGCCGTTGAGCTGCATGTTTCTTTCAACCGCTCTGTTCAGTTGTTGGATATCCGAATCATCAACGGTCACTTCAATCACTCGTCCACCCGTCTTACTCGCTAAGTTACGCAGTGAATCTAGGTCGACAGGGTTATCGCTCACCACATTACTGTTTCCTGCGGCGAGAATGAGCAACTGATACGGATTGTCGTTAAAGAAACTCTCGTACGCCCTAATGGTGCTTGGGTTTACACCATCTGATACCAACAGTACAGAAGAGCCTAACTCACCAGACAGTTGCTGATTAATCAGTGGCAGTGCTTCCTCTGCTGACTTACCTGAAACAGGCATGATATCGGGTGTGATAGCCGCTAGAAACGGTTCAAACACCTTGCTGTCTTGCGTGACGGGCATCGCCACGTGTGCGCTGCCTGCATAAACCACTAAGCCCGTATTACCGCCTTTGCGAGCTGCCAATAAGTCTCTAATTTTCTGCTTAGATCGTTCCAAGCGACTTGGAGGCAAATCTTTAGCAAGCATAGATTCACTATTATCAAGCACAACCAACATCGACGCTTTGTCTTCACCAAAAGGCGATGCTTCACGTTGCCATGTTGGGCCAGAACAGATAATGATGGCGATAGTTACAATCACCACCAATAGCTTCAACGGCAGTTGCTTGCGCCAGCCTGTTTCGCCAATCGTCAATGCATCACGTAAATGTGCAGGTATAATGTCTTTCCACGTTGGTTTGGTCTCTTCTCTCCAACGAACCCATAACAGGAAAAACATTGGAATAAAGGCCAACAACCACAATGGTCGGATAAAATGAAACTGGGTAAAAAACTGTTGTATCGTGAGAGAATCAGGCATCACTCTCTCCTTTCAAATTCTTAACAGAAGAAGCGAGCAGCGATCTTCGGCGTATCGTTGCTAAGCTGAATGCGGTCAAATACATCACTACAACAATCGCCATCAAATAGTGGTGCAGCCCCTGTTTAGGGCGATAAGTGGTACTTTCATATAACTGAGGTTCAAGCTCACCAATCTGAGCATAGGCTTTGGTCAGTTCGTCGCGGTTAAGTGCTTCAAAGGCTTCGCCACCTGACTCTTGAGCGACACGCTTGATGGTTTCCATATCCAGAGCAACCTCTCCAACGGTTTGCGGATCGCCCATCGCAATAACGTGAATTCGAACGCCTTTAGCCTTGGCGACTTTTGCGGCATCGATAGGCTCAACAAAACTTCCTGTATCATTACCGTCTGTTAATACGATCACGACTTTCTCTTTTTCGTTGGTGTCGACGTTTGAATCTTGAACGGCAGCACTTTGCTTTTCACTTTGTTCAAACACCTTGATCGCCAAGCCAATTGCATCGCCCAAGTGCGTACTTTGCCCTGCCATCGCGACATCGGTTTGATTAAGCAGTTCAAGCCATACATCTTGGTCCGCGGTAAATGGCGTTTGTACAAACGCTGCATCACCAAACAAGATCAAACCGAGTCGGTCACCTTTTCTGGTTTTCGCAAAATCAGCCAGCACCTCTTTGGTCGCATCTAAACGAGAGATTTTATCGCCTTGTTTAGAAGTGAAATCTTGCTCCGCCATTGAGCCAGACAAATCGACCACCACCATCACATCACGACCCAATTGTTCGCGAACCTGTGGCTCACCAAGAATGGTTGGTTTCGCTAACGCACACACGACCAATACCCAAGTAATAATGAGCGTGGTTCGTTGCCACCAGCTTGGAGTTAACTGGCTTGCACCTTCTGACGGTGCTTCCCCAATCGCTTCTACCAATTCTCGAAAAAATGGCACCTTAATCGCCATTTGCTTAGTTCGATAAGCTGGCACCGCAAAGTAGACCAACAACGGTAAAGGCAGCGCAATAAACCACAGCGGATGCGCAAATTCAAAACTGGCAGATAAAACATCAAACATTGTCTTGCCCCTCAACCGTTACCTGTACATTCGGCTTGTGAAGTTTTAGCCACATCATCGCGGTTTGAATTACCTCTAAACGCTGTTCAAAGCTCAAACGCACATTAGAGTCAATTAGGCTTAGCATCCATAATTCCGAAACTTCATCGGCAAAGAACGCATTGCTGTTTTCACTCGTGTTGGCGCTAACAGGCAGATAAGCGTTCAAACGGTTCACATAAGCTTGGCCAAACAACTTGGCATTACTGCTGTCTAGGTAACGAAGCACCACTTTGAGGACTTTAAAGGTTCGTTCGGTTGAGTTCTTGTCTCTTGCATCCAGTACCATGAGTTCTTGAAGCGCTTCTTTGCGATAACGGTTATTCCACCACCTTAACGCCAAGCGATAAGCCAGATAGATAGCGACCAATAACAGAATAACGCCAAGGATCTTCCAGCCGATCGTTTGAGGAGCCCAGCTCACAATGTCAGGAATCGCTACATCGTGCAGTTCGCGGAGGATATAGGTACTTGGGGGAGTATGTTCAACAGCCATTTAGCGCCCTCCCACTAGTTTCTGCAGCTGTGATATGTGATTGCCCGACGTGTCTAATTCTATATAAGGGAGGTTTTTCATCGCCATCAATTTAGCAAGGGACAGTTTCTGAAGTGCCGCTTTTTGGGCAAGGCTTTCACTTGCGAGGTTAACCTTAGATTGGCTATCCAGATTAAGTTGAAAGCGACCATCACCCACCACCCAGTTCGCGCTTGCCAGATCTTGAGGCAATGATTGTTCTAATGGATCGGTGACCATAATGGCTAAGATGTCGTTGTGTTGTTGCAGTTGCTTTAGTCGGTCAAGCTGTTGCTCTTGGCAATCTCGCCAATCACTAATAAAGATTAAGGTCGATTGCTTTAATCTCATTCGTTTTATCAGTTCAATCCACTGGCTAAATCCAACACCTTCGCTATCGCTCACACTGACACCTAAGCTTTGATTAGCCTTGGTAAGATGTTTTAACTGAGCCAATAAGTCCGATTGAGAACGCTGCGCTTTGGTATGAAAGAGCTTTTGGTGCGACGCCAAAACGAAACCAACTCGATCACCATCTTTCAGCACTCGCCATCCACACAATGCCGCCACTTCGGCAGCCACAACAGATTTCATGGTGTTTTGAGACGCAAAGAACATCGAACTGCGCTGATCGACACAGATCATCACATTACGGTCTTTCTCTTCGGTATAGCTACGAACATGAGGCTTACCCGTTCGCATCGTAACTTTCCAATCGAGATTACGGATATCATCACCCAATTGGTAATGACGTAATTCTTCGAAGTTCAAACCACGACCACGGAACAAAGAGTTATGTCTGCCCGAAAGTACGCTGCCCGCTTTTAAATGAGGTAACAGTGAAAACGACTCAGCTTGAGCCTGAATTCGCACTAACCTTGAATAATCACAATACAGTCGTGGATCAAGGCCTTGCGATTTGGGAGCTTGTGTTGGCTTCGCCATGACGCCCCCTAATTATCCGATCTCAACATTATCAAGCAGTTCTTCAACCACTCTTTGATGGTCAACGCCATCGGCCAATGCATCATAAGAAAGTGAGAATCTGTGGCCTAATACGGTAGGTAGCATCGCTCGCACATCGTCAAACGTGACATGGTCACGTCCTTGCAACCATGCATAAGCGCGAGCACATTTATCCAACGCGATGGAAGCACGCGGACTTGAACCAATCTCAATCCATTTAGACAAGTTTGATTCTGGGTAACGCTCTGGCTTACGAGTTGCCATCACCAAGGCCACAATGTAGTTCTCAACTAAATCAGAAACGGCAATGTCTGGAAGTTGGCGCCGAGCTTCAAGTACCAACTCAGGTTCAATATGTTGTGGCGTGACTAATTCTGAACTGGTCTCGCTACCGAGTTCCTCACTGCGCACAAGTCGAATGATGTCGCGTTCAGCTTCATCTTCTGGATAGTCGACTGTCACTTTCATAATGAAACGGTCCATTTGTGCTTCAGGCAGTGGATACGTACCTTCTTGCTCAACTGGGTTTTGTGTGGCTAGCACCATGAACAAATCTGGCAGGATGTGAGTTTGACCACCCACCGTAATCGTCCCTTCCGCCATCGCTTCAAGCAGAGCAGCCTGTACTTTTGCAGGCGCACGGTTCACTTCATCGGCTAATACAATGCTGTTGAAAATAGGACCCGGTTGGAAATGCAACTGAGGCTTTCCATCAAGCTCTTGATACACCTCCGTGCCCGTCACATCAGATGGCAGCAGGTCTGGCGTAAATTGAATTCGACCAAAACTGGTGTTCAGTAGGTTCGCCAGCGATTTCACTGAACGAGTTTTCGCTGTACCGGGAAGTCCCTCTAAAAGCACATGCCCATTAGTCAATAACCCTATCACCAGAGCCCGAACGACGTGGCTCTGACCGATAACACTTTTCTCTGTTTGTTCAATCAGTTGGTTTATTGCTTGTTGCGCATGGTTCATAGGTCTTCCCTTAATTCAATCTGGCTGCGTACATCCTACTCACAAGCTCCATAACTATTAGTTATAAACGCGATAATTGGTTACAAGCGGAATAAGCAGCAAGCTCGATAGCCAAGCTCACCTCATCGCTTTATTTAAACCTAGCTTTCAATTGGTTAATGGCTTCCGGCGGTGCCACTTTGCTCAATGATGAAATACATTGCTCAAACGCCTTTGGTACGCCCGGTATATGACTGTTTCGCGCCAACACTTCACACTGGGCATACAGGTGCTGTGGGTTGCGGCTAAATTGGTAAGCCTTATGCAGTGATTGACTTGCCGCAAGCACATCCGATTTTTCCAAAGCCAATCCGTACACATACCAATATTGAGGGTCGGTTTGCGCAGTTTCAGCGGCTTGTTTAAGGTAGTCCGTTGCTTGTTCGTAATCTTTCACACGAAGCAGAGACAATCCTGTGCTGTATGGCAAAACACTCGATTTAGGCTGAGCTTCAATACCTTGCTTCAAGGTCGACAACGCTTTTGCCTCGTTACCTTGCGCTCGATACAAATCCGCTAAATTGGCGTAGCTGTTTTCGAAATAAGGCTCAATCTCGATAGCGCCTAGATAAAACTCAATCGCTTTGTCGTGCTGGCCTAAATCTCGGTAAACGTTGCCTAGGTTAGTACGTCCAAATCCTCTGTCGGCATTAAATTGCTGTATTTCAATGTACTCTTCTAATGCAGGCTTGATTTGGTCTTTCTGCAGAGGGTTCATTTCTCCCCAATAACGCACTAATGCGCCTGCGGTTTCTGAACGAATCGACAATACAGGGTCTTTCAGTAGCGGCTCTAGAATTTGCCAACGGTCAGTGAATGGGAAACCAGACGAGCCTTGTACCACACCCAAACGGATCATTTCATCATCATGTTTCACCGCTCTTGCCAGCGAAATAAGCGTATTCTTACCCGTATTACCGCCCAAACGTTCTAAGCTCGATGCACGAATGATATTGCTTAAGCTAGAGTCCTGAGCCGAGTATGCCAACGCATCCTCTGCACCTCTGTGCCCTATCGAGTCAGCATAAAAGGCAACGGCAAAGTGCTGCTGATTACGATACTTAGAATCTGGGAACCACTCACCGATTTGCTTATCTGCCCACTGGTCGGTTTGATCTGCATGACAGCTAGTGCACACGTTCGGCGTTTTAATGTGTTGGCTAATATCAGGACGTGGGATATGCCAACTGTGGTCACGCCTTGGGTCGACCTCCATGTAAGTCGTCTCTGGCATGTGACAAGTCGTGCATTGTGAAGCTTCAGTATTCGCTTCGTGGAATGTGTGCTTTTCAGGCGTGTATTCTGATGCAATATGACATTGGCTACACACGGCTTCTTCCGCAATTTTTAGTTCAGCGGTATGAGGATCGTGGCAGTTAGTACATGTGACGCCTTTTTCAGCCATCACGGATTGAAGGAAAGATCCGTAAACGTAATCTTCATCGTAGATTTGACCATCGTTGTGGTAAAGCTCTGGGGTAATCAAGCTCAAGCGATACTTATCAAAGAAAGACCCGTTAACGTGATCACCCGTTTCATTTAACTGAGTACGACGGCTGTGGCATTGAGCACAGGTTTGAACTTGATTGGTATGGATGATGTCTTTTGGTTGCAGGGTTGAATTACCCTCTTGATAGATCCACTCTTTGACCGACTTCGACAAGTCGCGGTCAAAACCATAATGCGCCGAGACTGGAGCATCCTTTCCACCGTTAGCTTTTGCTAGCTGAGCCTTTTCAACGTGCTCACTCGCAGGGCCATGACACGCTTCACAACCGACATTAATCTCAGACCAAGTAGTGTTGTAGGTATTACTCGCGCTGTCGTAGTTTTTCTCTAGGTTCGTTGAATGGCAATCAGCACACATGAAGTTCCAGTTTTGACCACTATTGGTCCAGTAGAATTCATCGGTGTTGGTGGTATCAGGATAGAGGTGAAACCAGCGTTGACCGCCTTCGCCCTCAGTGCGAGAATCCCAAGCGAAAGGAATCAACTGTACACGGCCGTCTTCAAATTCAACCATGTATTGTTGTAGTGGTTCAAAGGCAAAGGTATAGCTGATTTTGTAATCTTTAAAGTGGCCGTCTTGCCCTTCAATATTGACCCAGAACTCTTCGCCCTTGCGGAAAAATCGGTTGGGTTTTCCGTCATGAGTGACCGTTTGATCGTTGAAATCACCTAATACAGATTCGTCTGTAGCGTGCTTCATCGCCATATCATGATGAGAGCCCTCCCACGCTGCGACTTCTTCACTATGACAATCAACACATGCTTCCGAACCGACATAGCTGGCTTTAGAACCGATAGGTAAAGCGTCAGAGCTAACGGGTGACGCTACAAAGTTGGCCTTTGAAATATCAGAGTTGATATTAGGGTCTTGCTCGTTGGCATAGGCGTTCAGACTGAACAGCGACAACATCAGTGAAGACAAGATTGCGGATAATACTGCGACTCGCTGGTGTTTCAATCCGTTTACCAGTGAGCACAACCATGCAGACATAACATTCCTTGTTTTTATACATCCTTATGCTTAATAAGGTAGACGTAAAAACAACGAATTTACAATTATTTAGTGGCAATGAGCTCGATAGTTGTGACTCATATTCACGACCGGGATTTACTCATCGGTATGCGCATAAAAAAAGAGCTCCTAAGAGCTCTTCAATCTGTTCAGTTTCACTCAAACAATCACTTACTTGTTATGAGATTCCTGCAGTTTTTTCATTACCTGATCCAAGCTAAAGCTCGCAGCTTTTTGACGTGGCGGATATTCAGCAAAGGTTTCTAGGAACTTGCCCACATACGCTTGTGCTGGAACGAACATATAAGCATGGTCTAACAACCAGTCGTAATATGTGTTCGATGTAATGTCTGCGTTTTCGTATGGGTCCATACGCAGGTTAAACAGCTTAGGAAGACGTAACGTCACGAACGGTTCAGCCCAAATTTGCATGGTACCCGTTGCACGCTGCTCCATGAACACCGCTTTCCATTGGTTGTAACGAAGCGCCGCTAAATCACCATCATCGGTAAAGTAGAAGATCTCCGAACGACGGCCTTTCTCTTCTTCACCCGTTAGGTAAGGAAGGAAGTTGTAACCATCTAAGTGAACCTTAAACGTTTTATCACCGGCAGTATGACCTTTGAGTAGTTTCTCTTTGATTTGGTCATCACCAGCGGCGGCAACGAAGGTTGGCATCCAGTCCATATGGTGCATGATTTCGTTAGATACGGTTCCTGGTTCAATCTTACCAGGCCAACGAACCATTGCTGGTACACGGTATGCGCCTTCCCAGTTGGTGTTTTTCTCACCACGGAACGGGGTTGTACCCGCATCAGGCCAAGAGTTCATGTGAGGGCCGTTATCCGTTGAGTAGAAAACAATCGTGTTGTCTTTGATACCCAACTCATCCACTTGCTTCAATAGTTGCCCAACGTGTCGATCGTGCTCAACCATACCATCAGCGTAGTTACCGACACCGGTTACGCCTTTACTGTCGGCTTTCACGTGCGTTCTAAAGTGCATACGTGTCGCGTTCCACCACACGAAGAATGGTTTGTCCGCTTTCACTGCGCGATCCATAAAATCAAGTGCCGCGTCTAGTGTTTCTTCATCAACCGTTTCCATACGCTTACGCGTCAGTGGACCGGTATCTTCAATCTTGCCATCAGCGAATGACTTAATGACACCACGAGGGCCAAATTTCTTACGAAACTCAGGATCGGTTGGGTAATCTTCATTCTCTGGTTCTTCTTCAGCATTTAGGTGGTAAAGGTTGCCAAAAAATTCGTCAAACCCGTGTGCTGTTGGAAGGAATTCATCTTTATCGCCAAGGTGGTTTTTACCAAATTGACCTGTCATGTAACCCATAGGTTTCAGCATTTCTGCGATTGTCGCGTCTTCTGCTTGTAAGCCAATGTCTGCGCCCGGCAAACCTACTTTACTCAAACCCGTTCGTAATACACTTTGTCCCGTGATAAAGGTAGAGCGACCCGCAGTACAAGATTGCTCTGCGTAATAGTCCGTAAACATCATCCCTTCTTTCGCGATGCTATCAATATTCGGGGTTTTGTAACCCATGAGACCGAAGGTGTATGCACTCACATTGGATTGACCAATATCGTCCCCCCAAATAACCAATATATTTGGCTTTTCAGCCGCAAAAGTGGCGCTGGACGCGGCCATCATCGCTGTACCCAAAATCGCTAATCGACGTTTAGCGCCATATTTCGCTGTCATAGAAACCTCTTCGTAAGTTATTTGCATCCTGCCCTACAACGTATAGTCCATTTTTTACACATGCGCGAGATTCCCTAAGCTATTAATCTTTTTGTCATTTTTATTGAGATACGGATACAGAAATCATCGATAAGGTTTACGCCAACAAACATGATAAGGATCACACATACAAACTAAGGCTTTATTCTACGTACCCACTGGAGCTGATATTAATCAATAGGTTACCTAAGCATCATAACGATTGGTTATAAGCACTATAAAAGGACGTAACGGAATTTTGAGAATAACATTTGCTCATCGATGCGTTGTTCTAACGCATTAATCTTAAAAGTGAATCGGAGTCCTTATGGGTACTAAAATTAATAAACTAGCATTAGGTGTTGGCTTATTAGCAGCTTCTTCAGCGGCAACAGCAGCAGAAAAACCAAACATTCTTGCTATCTGGGGTGATGACATTGGTGTATTCAACATCAGTGCATACAACAACGGTATGATGGGTTACGAAACACCTAACATCGACCGTATTGCTAACGAAGGCGCACTATTTACTGACCACTACGGTCAACAATCGTGTACTGCTGGTCGTGCTGCATTCCTAACAGGTCAAGAACCTTTCCGTACTGGTCTATTGACTATCGGCATGCCAGGTTCGGACCACGGTATCCCTGATTGGGCTCCAACGATCGCAGACCTTCTTAAAGAACAAGGCTACATGACAGCTCAGTTCGGTAAGAACCACATGGGTGACCAAGACAAACACCTTCCAACGAACCACGGTTTTGACCAGTTCTTCGGTAACCTGTACCACCTAAACGCGGAAGAAGAGCCAGAGACATACTACTACCCTAAAGACCCTGAGTTCCGTAAGAACTTTGGCCCTCGTGGTGTAATCAAATCGACTTCAGACGGTAAGATTGAAGATACAGGCCCTATGACGCGTAAGCGTATGGAGCATGCGGATGAAGAGTTCCTAGAAGAATCTCTAGCATTCATGGAAAAAGCAGTGAAAGCTGACAAACCATTCTTCATTTGGCACAACACGACTCGTATGCACGTGTGGACTCGTCTACAAGAAAAATACCAAGGCGCATCTGGTATCAGCATCTACGCTGATGGCATGTTAGAGCACGATGACCAAGTGGGTATCCTTTTAGACAAGCTTGATGAGCTTAAAATCGCAGACAACACTATCGTCATCTACTCGACCGATAACGGTGCAGAAACGGTATCTTGGCCTGATGGTGGTGCTACTTACTTCCACGGTGAAAAAGGTACAACGTACGAAGGTGGCATGCGTGTTCCTCAGCTAGTTCGCTGGCCTGGCACTATCAAACCGGGAACTAAGATCAACGATATCATGGGGCACCAAGACTGGATCCCTACTCTACTAGCAGCCGCTGGTGATGATAAAGTGGTTGAGAAACTTGCGTCTAATAAAGGTGCAACTTACAACGGTAAAAACTGGCGTGTTCACCTAGATGGTTACAACTTCCTACCTTACTTCCAAGGCAAAGAAGAGAAAGGCCCTCGTGACAGCATGCTTTACTTCTCTGCTAACGCTGAGCTAAACGCAGTACGTTGGAATGACTTCAAGATTTCGTTTGCTGTGATGGATGGTAACATTGTGGATGCAGTTCGTTTCCAACCAAACTGGCCTCAAGTTGTTCACCTACGTGCTGACCCATTCGAGAAAGCACCGCACGAGTCTGGTATGTACCTACGCTGGATGGCAGACAACATGTGGTTATTCGTTCCAGTAGGAAATCAGGTTCAAGAGTTTATGACGACGCTACCAGATTACCCTATGCAGAATAGCCAAGTACTGAACCCAGGTAACTTCAACCAGAATGCATACATGCTTCAAGGTAAACTTAAGCAACTAGAAGCGGCAGCAGCGCAAGCTAAATAAGCTACTCTAGATTAAAAATGTAATAACGAAGCCGTGGTGACTGAATGCAGTGACCGCGGCTTTTTAGTATCCAATACAAATAACATAAGACGCGAACCGCCAACTAGTACAATTCACACCCAACCTACCCTCTCATTTTTCAAAAATACAAACTCACACTAGTCAATGTGAGCCTTAATATATGACCGTTGCGTTAAGATTTCGCAAATTTTTTCAAATCCTTATGACATGACTTGAATTGGAGTTCTTACCATGCGATTGTAGTTCAACTGCCCATAAACAACTGTATGATTATGAAAACATTAAAATCCATCGCGCTGCTTTCCACAATTATCGCAGCACCACAAGTGTTAGCTGACGTAACAATTGAAGTTCCTTCTAGCGCAGATGCTTTAGTCGAAGTCTTAGCTGTAAATGAAGCTAAACCCGATCTTGACGGTGGTTTCTTCTCTTCGAGCAAAACGATCACCGTTCCAGATGGCGTAAACCAAATCGTTTTCAAATATCAACTGGCTTTCAGCCAAGGTAACGACCGAGAGTTTGTCGATAGCGATACCATTATTGCTACTTTTGATGCGACAGACACAGCATTGACGTTTGACATGCCTAAGTTCCGTAACACCAACGAAGCGAAAAAAGGCCTTCAAAACTTAGATTGGAAACTGGTTGATGAAAACCAAAATGCAATCAGTGTTAAGCAAGACAAACTTATCAAAGATGGCATGCAGATTGGTCGTAAGTACCCGCAAGAAGCGAAGGAGTACAACCAGAAAGGCGGCATCGCTGCACTTACAGTAGGTTCTAGCGCGGGCGTAGCAGCTGCTGTCGCACAACCGGTAACGCTTCCAACAAAGATTGACGGAAATGCAGCAAATACAGCTGAAGAGATGCTCTATTTCTGGTACGAAAAAGCGGATGCTGAAACCAAGCAGAAATTCAAAGACTACGTGAACAAGTAGCTCAATGAGCTTAATTTAGAAATGAAAGAAGCTGGCAAACTGCCAGCTTCTTTTTTGTCTTCATCTAGATGATTTAGGCTTATAGAGATTAAGCAGACTCAGTCGATAACACTTTACCATCCACTTTAGTTGGCCATCCTAGCGCTTTATACTCAGCTGCTAGTAAATGGGCACAGCGGCTAGAAATTCTGGTCAGAACCAGCTTTAGCTAAGTAACCTTGAACAAGCTCTCGATATTGCTGCTTCAATGGCGCTTCAATAAAGCTCGCGTCTATCGCATTCAAACTAAACAGCGCTAACTCCTGATGCGTCATCTCATGAGCTTTGCTCACCGCATTAAAGTTATCCGACATGTAACCACCAAAATAAGCAGGGTCATCCGAGTTAATCGTTACAGCCACACCCTTTCTGAGCAGTTCGACAATGTTGTGGTCTTCCATCACATCGAATACACGCAATTTAATATTCGACAGTGGGCACACCGTCAGTGGCATTTTGGTTTCAATCAGCTCTTCGATTAGAGCTTCGTCTGTCATGCACTGGACACCATGATCCACTCGACTCACGCTGAGCATTTCAATCGCATCGACAATGTTTTGAGCCGGCCCTTCTTCTCCTGCATGCGCCACCGTCAAGAAGCCCGCTTGTTTTGCTTGTTGGAATACACGCTTGAACTTCTCTGGTGGGTGTCCTAATTCAGAAGAGTCCAGTCCAACCCCGACGATCTTATCTTGATGCTTCAATACCTCTGCGAACGTTTGAATGGCGCTCTCTTCAGATAAATGGCGCAGAAAACATGCGATGATTTGAGAGGTAATGCCCAACTCTTTATGACCCTGTTCAAGCGCACGATGAATGCCGTTAATAGCGGTGTCGAATGCAATGCCACGATCGGTATGTGTCTGAGGATCAAAGAAAATCTCAGTATGGATAACATTGTCGGCTTTACAGCGTTCTAGATAAGCCCATGTTAAGTCGTAGAAATCCTGTTCTGTGCGCAGTGCATCAGCACCTTGATAATAGATATCCAGAAATGACTGTAAATCATCAAATTCGTATGCGCGTCTTAGTTGCTCTGGGGATGAATAAGGCAGCTCAATGCCATTGCGTTGAGCAAGCTGGAAAAGTAACTCAGGTTCGAGCGAACCTTCAATGTGTAAATGCAACTCTACTTTTGGGAGCCCTTGAATAAATGCGTTCATATTTCACCTACTATGGATTTTAGGTGTGCACTTACTCTGAATAATAGACAGGAGGTTTTCTTGAACGCCATTACAAAGAGTAAGAACACAATTGTGATCTAAACCCTTCGTAATCAGCACTTTGCGGGTGCTGGTAGAGACCCCCAAACCATATCATTGGGGTTATACGAAGCAAACGGTTGCTACTATACAGAGTTTAATGGGAATTTCACTAATCAATTGCTCATTAACCGATTTCTAAAGCAGGAACCTGTTTGGTTCGATCTCAACGGTAATCTGGTCGTATTCTCGACATCAGCAACATATCGATGTACTTACCCGCTTTGAACGTACTGAGTCTTTTTGTGCCTTCTAACTGAAAGCCTACACGTTCATACAAAGCAATAGCGGCGTGGTTATCGGCATGAACCTCTAACTCAAGACGCACGAGATTAAGCCAGTTATCCGCCTGATTGATCGCTTCTTGCATTAACGCCTTACCGACCCCTTTACCATGCATATCCGGGTGAATAGCAATACCAAGACCAGCGCAGTGCCTGTCTCTTACCTTGGTGGTCATGAATAAAGTAATGTGACCCACTACTTTGCCGGAGACTTCCGCAACCAGAGTGAAATGGTCTGAATGACCAAACAGTCGCTCCACTTGTTCAGAACTAAGATAAGGCTTTTGTGAGGTGTTTTCTGAAACTGAAGGGCGGCGATAAATATCGAAAATATCTTGGCTATCCGTTGCTTCTAAATGTCTAATTTGTATTTCCAAAGCGCTTCCTTATCCTATTATTTCTATCCATAAGCTAATTTTCATATTACGGATAGCAACGGGAACCTACAACCTTTAAAGGTGTAAGTGCCCGAAATAATTAAACAAATAGTAAGACTGAACTTAAACTTCTGCTTTGATGAGTATTTTTAAAATAGTGTGAATATCAGAATTTATAATCCACACCCACACTCGCTAATACTTGCTCGGAGTTATAGAAATCGATATTAGAATCTATGCTTCTTAAACCCAGTAAAGTAATGAACGCCCAATCTTTATAGCCCATCAAACCACCAAACTCATAAGCTAAGAATGCACCGAATTCATTCTCTTCACGTACTTGCCCGTAAATTGGATTCGACTCATCATATTCACGATCACTTGCATCTAGGGTGACAACAAAACCATGACGACCGATTCTCTTCGCGTAGTTTAATTCAATACCATAACTATCGAAGCTGAGTGCTCCTCCTTCTGCGTCTGAGTGGAAATACACCATTGAAGGAACAAATAGACCTGCGTGGTTTGGTAAGATAAAGCGGTATCCTGCTTTGGCGTACACATAGGTTCTTTCCCTATCCAGCAGCACAGTATCTTCCGGAGATAAGCCTTGGCTACCAGATAGCTCTTCATCAACATCTGATTGCCCAAATGCGAGATCCGTTCGAAAACCAGTTCCACCGATATTAGTGAGCTGCAGTCGTCCTACATTACCTTTCACATCCGTTTCATTTCGATTAACGCCAACAGCATACGGATCCGTCCAAGCCTTACCCGAGATAAGCGTAGGAATAACAGAAAAATCCAATATGGTGCCACCAGAAAGTTGATATCGATAACCGATCTCAAACGCAATGGTACCTGTTGCAATATCCTCTCGTGTCGTACCCGCATACACTTAGTGAGTCAGCGATTCGCCAAAAGTATATTGAACAGTACCCAAAAAGCCGAGTAGCCCTTGGTTTTCACTCTCCCCTTCCTGGGTGTTGGTGGCTTGATTCGAATCTTGTTCAGTACTCAAATTACTACTGTCAGAGTAGAAACCGGCCAATACACTGAAGTTACCGCTGAAGCCTTCACTTGGAGCAAGGCCACTGTATGCAGGCATTGAAGCCAATGCAGAAAAGACTACTGGTAAAACAAACCTCATATTCACATCCATTACTTGAATAATCACCAAATAACTATAAGCATCAAAATGGAATTATAACAAGCATTTGACAACATAAATTTATTCGCTTGACGCTGTCGATATCGCTAACCATTCACTCAAAGACACAACAAATTGATCTATCACGATTGGGCTTTCGTAATACCTCTCGAAAATAACGGACAAAACTCAAAGGAAGACAATATGTTTAATAAATTAATCAAAACCATGTCAGTGCTAGTTGCGACGCTTCTTTTTACGGCTTTTGCTCACGCTGATCACCACGGAATGAAGAAAGATATCGTTGACGTGGCGGCTGAAAACGGCTCTTTCAACACCTTGGTAGCAGCGGTAAAAGCGGCAGGCTTAGTTGAAACATTGAAAGGTGACGGTCCCTTCACAGTGTTTGCGCCAACGGATGAAGCGTTCGCTGCGCTACCAGAAGGAACGGTTGATATGCTGTTGAAGCCAGAAAACAAAGACAAGCTGATTGCAGTACTGACCTATCATGTGGTGCCAGGGAAAATAATGGCGTCTGAAGTGATGAAACTTGATAGTGCCGTAACAGTGCAAGGCGAAGCGGTAATGGTAGGAATTGATCACGGCAACGTGATGGTCAACAAAGCGCAGGTCGTGATGGCAGATGTTGAAGCAAGCAATGGTGTTATCCATGTGATTGATGCTGTATTACTGCCTAAATAATAAAGATGAACACAAATCAAAGGTTCTTAGAGGGTGTGACAGGCTCACACCCTTTTGACGTTTAAATACCAAGTTAAGATCGGTATCAAACTAGCCGAACCTGCCTTTATATAAGCAAGAACCCGGATTACATAAACAAGCGCCCGAATATCAGAAAGGCCGCCATCGATACCACCTTCGTGAAGACCACTACCCAGATGCAGTCACCAATACTAGAGTGCGTCGCTTTCCCGAGTAGGAACACAAACAGAATCAACCCTAACACCCAACCTACTGTTGGAATCAATGACACCAGAGCAACGATAACAGCAATAGTAAGAAGGGATTTAAAATCTGCGACCACGAAAGACATTTTAGAGGCGATGTACATACAACATGCGGTGATTAATGCGTCCATCACAAACGCTAAAGCTTCAATACCCACTTTACTTCCTTCACTGATATTAGTTGAAGTGAATATTATCTCTAAAGAGATGATTTTTCTTGAATAAGAGAACAAAAAGCAGGTGAAAACTGTGTCAAAAATGAGATTACCGTTCGTCTGAAGGCATAGGTTTATTTGTTCGAGTCTTCTAAGCCTTTGACCAGTGCTCGCGACCGAGTCTGATTTGCTTTTTGATAGGCATCAAAGCCATCTTCGCGTTTACCTCCGAACAAACAAAGAAACGAGTTGATGACAAATGAAAAGAATGAGATGACGACAACAAAGAGAGGAAATAGCCCCGACACCCCAGCATCTAAGGCAAGAACGCCAACAGCGAAGGACAACATCGACACCAATGTATATAGTTTAGATCTACTCACATGACTCATGAACAACACTCCTTGTATTCATTCAATGTTTAGATTAGACAAATTATCTTGCACACAATTTGAACTCATCAACAATATCAATAGATCAGGAAAAGTTATCCTTAAAAAGGTTTTTTAATATTTCAAACTCGGTTTCTGTATCCCTAAGAACACGAGTCCGCCTATTCAGCTGCCTTGTCCATCTTCAACTATCTTTTCCATCACGTAATTGGTCAGCTTTACACCACGCATTTCGACTTCCTGTTCATTCACCACCTTAAAACCAAGATGCTCATAGAAAGGCCTTGCGGTAATACTTACTTCAGAGAAATATCTCGATATACCACGAACTCGACCCACAGTGAAAACATGTTCCATCAACGCTTTCCCTACCCCCTTCCCTTGATATTCGTGGTGACAGAAAAAGTGATCAATCAAGCCACTTGGTTGCAGGTCAGTATAGCCAACTACGCAACCATCGAGTTCAGCCACAAAGGGTTGTAACCCATTCATACGCTTTTGCCATAACGCAAAGTCAAAGCTACTGGGTGCCCAAGCTTCGACTTGCTGTTGAGAATAATCTCGAACATTCACGTTACGTACGGTATGAAAGAAGATCTCCCACAGTGCTTTGTCATCATTCGCTTGATAGTTTCGAATTCTAATCACAACATACTCCTTTTTGTCTTAAGTCCTTTCTGAGGTGAAAATAAACAGCTGAATCAGCAAGCTTTATAACCTAACAGCCTCAGCTTTAGAGCAAGATATCAACGATAAAACACAGCGAGCCAGATCGTCACCGCATCTTTATCCGTCCTCAGCACCTTGTGTTTTTCACCTGCGGAAATATTGAGATAATCCCCTTTAGACAAGGTAACAATGCGACCATCTTCAAACTCGATGACGCCTTGACCTTCTATCACCATCACCCATTCATTCTCATCTTGATCATACCAACCCTCTTCCGGGGAGCTGTGTCCATGCGACAATATTCTTTCAATTCGAACACTGTCGTTGGCAATCAGGTCATTGAATATTTCATTGGGTATTGATGAAGGAACATCATTGTAAATGTTTGGCATCAAGCTCTCCTAGCTAGTATTGAATTGATTAATAATTTGGGCCTTAGCTTCAGTTGTAAACCTAAGCAGTGGCACTCTTTCTGAAGTAAAAACGGTAATAGCCCACCAAGTTACTGCAGATAAACAGCGCCTCCATAACAACCGCTGTTGGCGAACCAACTAAATAATTGTGAACCAACCAAAAGCTGGTTCCGATGATCATCAATTCTCTTAATCGACGGTCATCTTTATTGAAGGCTGCAAAGGTCTGAAATACGGAGGCAAAGCAACTCAATATGCTGGTCAGCCCTGAGTAAGTCACTGCGGTTGCGACCACCGACATCGAAGAAAACAAATATTTAAACTTAGACGAGGTAGAAAATACGCTCGTCAAATAGCGAATCGTGGCAATCGTCATTAAGCTCGCCGCTGTCCATTGTTCAAGAAGGATAAAGTGACTCGAAATAAGAACGCCAGCAAAGAACAGACAAGTGACGATTTTCTTCCTTTCCTTGAATTGGAATGACAGAAGATCAAAACAAATGGCTATCGCGATTAATACTTGGGAAAGATAAAAGGCAGACACGGTGATTCCTTCAATAATAACATTCCGTCCTAGCCGCTTCTTTCACGGTGAATAATCGAATAAAACATACTAGGCGGTTACAACAAAACAGAGCAAACAGCGCTCTAAAGCTTCTATAAAAATCTAAAGCTTCAACACACCACTAATCACAGTGGTCGCAGAGCCGATTAACTTTATTCGCCCATTAGCCAATAATTCAGTCGACATATAGCCACCACGACGAGACGCCTGATAAGCACTGAAACTGCTTTTGTTGAGCTTTTCTGCCCAGTGTTGCGTCAATGCGCAATGTGCCGAGCCAGTCACAGGATCTTCATTAACCCCAACCCAAGGTGCAAAGTAGCGAGAAACAAAATCAAGTTCCGTATTTGCTGCCAATGCTGTCACCACTACACCTCGCCCTTGAATACCTTTTAACGCATCAAAGTTTGGTGAAAGCTCCAATAACACTTGTTCGTTGGAAACTTCGATTAACTGCTTAGAGTCAAATTCTCTGAATGAAACTACTTGATGCGGATCTAAACCTAGGTGTTCAAGCAGCGTGAGGTTGGGTTCAGAACGCAATGATAGCTGTGTACTAGGAAAATCAAGCTCGATAGACGATTCACAAACGGCGGCAGATAATTCCCCAGATAAGGTGTTAAACACGACCTTATCACCTGTCTCAAGCAGTCCTTGTTCTTTCATCACATGAACCGTTGCCAGTGTGCCATGTCCACACAGCTTCACTTCGACTTCGGGAGTGAACCATTTAAGCGTCATAGTGTTAAGCGCGAGAAAAGCCGTTTCAGATACCGCCATCTCTTCAGCGATTGAAAACATTAACGACTCATCCAACGGCTCTTTGGAGATACAGACCCCGGCAGGGTTCCCTTTAAACGCTTGAGTTGTAAACGAATCTACTTGATATATCTCTAAATCCACAATGGCTCCTAAATGCACAACATTTCCCAAACCGGCAATCATGGCTCGTTGGGACATAACCTAGATATTGCTGCCCACAATAAGCACAATCACCTTGTGCTACAAGTCTTTAGCAACAACTTTATCGATACTTATTGAGAAACGAAACAAATGATAAACAAAACGTTATAGAAGTGTTTTTAGGGATAAAAGAACATTGAACATAAGAGTAAATCGCGATGGCAAAACAAAGGAATAACGACGATTAATGCGAGCAAAAACCCGAAAAAGGTAATCACCGCATCATTATTTAATGCTTAATATTTGCATAATAACTTGTAAGAATGGATATTATGATGAATATTAATTTAAATAATCCATTCACGGACAATAAACTGGAATACGTACTTGTGTTGAATACGATACGACGGAGTCATCCTTGCCTCACACGATAAAGGTTCGGTATCAAGTAGGAGTAGCAAGTTGCTATTTGCATGAAATGCATGAAGTTGAAGTTAAATTAAGTGCCTAAATTTGAATCATGTCGCAAATTTTGGGCTACGATTTAGTTATCACGTACGAAAGGGAATCCGTCAGTGAAAGCGTTTTGCGTATCAATACTTGCGTCAACATCCTTTTTGGCTAGCCCTGTATTTGGCCAGCAGCATGATATTTATCTCTACAATTGGGATGAATTTTTATCTGACAGCGTCGTTACCCAGTTGAGTGATACCTACGGCATCTCACTAAAGCAGCAATATTTTTCTGACGAGTCCATTCGTGATGAAGTGCTATTGAGTGAACGACGAGGTGCGTTTGAATTGGTTGTCATTGAAAGTATGAAACTGAAAGCGCTGGCTAAACAGAACTTATTCCACAACCTGAGCGACTTGCAGCAATCCCTTTCAAGCAACTTTGACTCAAGATGGGTGGATGGGTGTGGCGAATATGGAATCCCCTACGCTTGGGGGACATCCGGCATCTTATACCGAAGCGGAAAAGTTGAGACTCCCAAGTCTTGGGGCGCTCTTCTAGACCCTGAAACCAAAACCAGCGGCCGAATCAGCATGTATTATGAGCCTACGGATTTGGTGAGTGCTGCGCTTCTGATGAATCAATTTGAGCCGTTTACCAACAACGAACAAGAACTTCGAGTCGCTTACAAAACGCTACAAGCACAGAAGCCTCACCTTGAAAGTAATGAATACGTTGTCGATTATATTCGTCATCCCGAACACTTAGCCAACATCGACCTCGCCTACGGATACTCAGGTGACAGCTATGTGCTTAATGATGCCGAACCTGAGGCATCTTGGGCCTACACAGTACCTCTAGAAGGAACAACCTTATGGTTAGAGTGTATGGCTGCAATTAACAACGGAGAGCGATCTCCACAGGCAACCACGATTCTCTCCTTCTTATCGCAACCCGAAATCGCCGCTCAAAACGCAATGGATTCATGGTTTGCAACGCCAAGTTCAAAAGCAAAAGCACTCACTTCTCAGGAGTATCAAAACGATCCCGAGCTTTTCCCGAATAAAGAAGTATTAGATCGCAGCTACCTTTATCAGCCGTTAGAACCGAGTAGCATTCAAATTCGCAATCGTATTGTCGACAGTTTGAGATAACTCATGCCAGTATTGAAGAAGCTCTATTTTGTACTTTTACCAACGCTGACATTTGTGCTCCTGATAGCAGGAATCGTGATGTACAACTTCGCATCAAATCATGCTAAGCACATGTATTTGGACAAGGTGCAATCTGATGTGAACACCGCTTTAGTCGCGGCGGAATACGAGCAGCTCGGCTTGTCCTTACTAGTTAAAGATATCGGTTCTTCGTTGCAGTTCCTCCGCTACATTCAAAATCCTGGCGACTACACGACTCTATCGCTATTGGAAAAACGAGTACTCCGAGTATTAAGCCAGAATAACGTCAATCAATTTGGGCAACGCAATGTTTATATCGTGGACCCTAAGTTCAAATTAACGCTTTCGACTCTCAGAGCCGATCCTTTCGAGGGGCTAAAGATCCCTGACAAGATTTACGAAAGAGTCTTCGATATATACACCTCGTTAATAAGCAAAAATGAACTCTCCTACGAAGGCTTCTCTTATATCTCGATCAGTGGAGAGCTCAGATACTCGTATGTTGCAGCAATTGACCCTTACCTCCTTCCTCAAGACAAACGTGCAAGTAACAGTTTAAATCGCTACATCTTGATTGCTGACGGGCCTCTGATGCAACTCTCTAGCCTGCTAATCAAATACAATGACGATGACAATATTCAGTTCTTAATCGAGCCATCCTCAGACGCTGCCAACATTGAAAATACCCAATTCGTTATCAAATCAATTGAGCAAACCCAAGATAATATCAATGTGCAGATGACCAGCCGACATCTCATCGCGCAAGTAAATATTCGAGAACAAAAGTTCAACCATGAGAAAGCCATCATCGCTAAACAAACCTTGTTAGGTGGCTTTGGTACTCTCTTTACGATCATGTTGATCGTACATTTAGTGGTACGTTACCAACTCGTGCGACCGCTTAAAGACTTACTTCAAGAGATATCGATCGGCGGGCTCAAACTTAGATACTTCAAACGCTCATCAGGGCAAAGTGAAATTGATGGTTTAAAGAACGCGTACATAGACTCATTAACAGAGTTGAAGTTCGAAGCCGAATTCGACCAACTCACCAAGCTAGCTAACCGACGCTCTTTCATCAGACACCTTGATGTACGACTAAAAAGCTCGATGAGCCCACACTGCTATGTGGTTTGTTGGGACATCATCGATTTTCGTAAAATTAACGATCTCTACGGGGCAAAAGTTGGTGATAATGTACTGATAAGCTTAGCTAAAGCACTGAAAGAGACACTACAAAACCAACAAGCCTCTTTGGGCTTTAGTTGCAGTGATTACTCTTTAGCCAGACTGGGAGGGAATCAGTTTATCGCGATCTTGGAGATGGGTAAGAACCAAGTGATAAACGAAGAAATTGAGAACATCAACAATACGCTGACCGGCACCACCTTCCTTGACTACTATGGGTTTCGATTATCACTCGCAACAGGTGTTTTACCGCTCGACACGCCAAAGTTCGATGAGATTTGGCACCGATGCATCGATGAAATGTTAGCTAATGCGAAGTCTCATAGTGATGGCGAAAGTCGTATTGTTTATGGCGAAGAGTTGTTACATACCTTGGAACGCCATGACGTTGTAGAGAAAAGACTCTTAGAGTGCTGCGAAAGTGACAACTTTGAACTTCGCTTTATGCCTATTTTTAACGCCAAGACACTTCAGATAGATGGCGCGGAGTGCCTGATTCGTTGCCCAGCCTTATTCGATATCGATGCGGGACCAGAAGAATTTATCCCAGTTGCAGAAAAGAGTAACCTTATTGCCAGGCTCGACATGTGGGTCATTGGCACCGCGATCAAAAGCTATAAAGAGCTTTCAGAACTTCATAAATACAAGGGTACTCTGTCAATTAATATCTCGGCGATGGAGCTCTACAACCGTAATTTTGCCGACAACATCCGTAAAGTACTCGAACGTTATCAAGTGCCACCTGGCAACATTATTATAGAGATTACCGAGACCAGTTACGTGAAAAGTACCAAGCTTACGGTGCAGACTATCGAGAGCCTCAGAAGCTTAGGTTTAAAGGTCTCCCTTGACGATTTTGGTACGGGCTACACAGCGTTTAACCAACTTCTCCACTACCCTGTGGATGAGCTCAAAATTGATAAGAGCTTTATCGATAACATGGTAGACGACAAGGCCGACCGCAAGATGGTCGAATCTATGGTTAACTTAGGCCACTCTTGTGACACGCTAGTCGTCGGAGAAGGTGTTGAGTCGATAGAACAGTATCATTACCTCAGAAAAGCCAACTGTAACCTAATACAAGGCTACTTCTTCAGTCAGCCACTCACTTATCTGGAATTCATCGAGTTTGTTCGAAACCATAACCCGCAAGCAATTTTAAACCCGCAGTCTGTTAGCAGTTCGAGATCTAACGAGCGAATCGTTGCACTCACTCAAAAGCAGTAACCTTAAACCTAAACCTAAACCTCAAAGCCTCTCTTCCTATTCAAGCGCGGAAAGCCACTATAGCTATAACTAGTAGTAGAACTATCTTCATCAGAGCAGGAGCTCTCTATTGGCTGCACATTGAATGAGGAGGCAAATAAAGAATGGCAAAAGCCATGATAGTGAAGCGGGAGAATGGTGAGCGTACAGTCAACAAAACCTAATGATCTAACTTATCGCTGATGCGGGGATTAACTCTGCATTGTCGTTAGTAGCTCCATCATATCTTTAGAGCTGATGTTCTTCTTATGCCTGACTACAGCGTCAATCATCAATTCTAAATTCCCCGCAGAGATATAATCCTTAAGCACGTCATTGAATTTTTCCTGTATCTCATCACTTGTGTACAATTGCTCAGGAATGAAGAATAGAAACTGACTGCCACTACTACGAAACGAGATAGTACTTTCCGGTACCTTTGCCGTCAGGGACTTAGCAGCTGAACTCACCACCAAGTCTCCATATTCAAGTCCATACTTTTGGTTTATCTCACTAAGGTTTCTGATTCTTACAAAGTAAAGGTCGAAATCACCGTTTGTTGGATAGCTGTTCTTAACAAACTGCATGAGCGAGACTCGATTGCGAAAGCCAGTAATGAAGTCGGTAGAATGAAGTTTTCGTTTGATTGCAAAGTCGACGTAAAAAATCGCTCCTGTCACAAGCAGTAGCAACACCAGAAATACGCTGCTTATCTGATGCATCATCACCAACTTGTCGACCATTGTGGTGTTTTCTTCAATAACCGGGCTTTGAAGTCGAAACTTTTCGTTAATAAATTCGACCAGCGTGTTGTAACAAATATCAATTTTCTTCTGCAGTGATTCCTTAGGCAAAGCGCCTTGATTCACCAACTTAATTGAGGATTCTAGCGACTTAAATTTCTCAAACTCTCCGGTGAAATAAGGTTTGAAGTTGGCAGATTTAATGAAGTTAGAAGATTCGGTACTGTTGATCAGAATATCAAAGCGGCTCCACGTAATATCATAGGCTAACCACAAATCGTCGTAATTGAGATTATCCGAACGGCTCACCATCAAGAAATTCGCGTATTCCTTTACCAATTGGAAAACAAACCATGTTGCCTCATTTTGGCGATTAGAAAAGCTCTTGTTGATGTCATTAATTCGAGTAACGCTGTAGATATTGACGGATAGAACAACCACGGCCAAAGACAAAACAACGACTTTGATTGCGGCCATAGACAACAGCTTCTTCATAATTAGCCTCTACAGGTGAATATCACGAATCTGCCAAATCATCTTGGCATGGAAATCAGGGGTATTAGTCTCAGGATTCGCAGAGAGTGGGTAAATCAACCAAAACGGGCCTTTCTCTCTCACAGACATAAACTCCCCATTCTTTTTAATCGCAATGATGGGTTCATAGGTATCAAAATCTTCTTTGGGCACCGCAATTTTATAGTCATTCAATGCTACGAAAGTGACTTGTGATGATATCGGTAGATCCATATTTTCAAGCACCGTTTGTAACGTCACACCACTATAAACGGTCAGACCCTCAACCCATGGCAAGGTGGTGGTAATTTCTGTCTGAGGAAGTGACAGGAGTTGCTCTCTACTAAAACCATGCTTTTGCCCAGAGTGGTCGAAAACCGTTAACTCTGAGGCTGCAAAAATCGAAAACGAGCAAAGCCAAAGCATCAACAAGAATACAGTTCTCATTCTAAACTCCATTTAAAAGGTCACTAAATTGAGTCTAGTATAAATTGACCATTTAACTTGTACCGATACCACTCAGATTGATTGGTATCACTTTATTCCGAATGCTCCTACACCTCGCTGTTTTTCAATAACTTCGCCGTTTCTCTGTCTCTTCCATCACCGCTCTCGTTCAGCGCTCCCTACCCGCTTGACGTATTTCTTCTCGACTGGTTAATAAGAAAAACTCGTATTTTACTCTGCGTAAGTAAACCAATCAGCCTTATGAATACGTATCAAACAACAAAATTAACAATAAATATGAGTAAGTAAGTAGCGAGAATGCTGGTTGCTGCATAACCTTTAATCGAACGTAAGCAGCTTTAAGAGACCTAATAACGAGTTCCAGTCGTTTCTTCTCCACCAATTGATCTCGTGTATTGACCTTAGAAAGCTTACTCATTTCATAATCAAGGGAATCGAGAATGAGTTTGAATATAAAAAAATTTAACCCCATGGCGACACTTTCTACCCTAGTAATGACGCTGGTCATGTTTCCTGTTTCTGCTGAAGTTAATCAAGAACAATTCGAATTAGGTAAACAAAAAGCCAAAGTGTGTATGACCTGTCATGGCGCTGATGGCATCTCAACACAAGATCCCTACCCGAACCTTCGCGGTCAAAAAGTGGGTTATCTCATCTCTTCATTGAAAGATTATCAGACTCGAGAAAGAACCAGTGGTTTAGCGATTCTCATGCAGCAACAAGCCGACACGCTCTCAGACCAAGACATCCGTGACATTTCCTATTTCTATTCTGTGCTCGGCAACGAAGCAGGCTCGCTCAGCGATTCAAATTAAGTCAGCGATTCAAAACCTCTAGGCAAGGAGCCTTGTTATGGAACAAGTGACAACGCAATACAGCATTAAGGTCGTGAAGTACTTCATCATTGCATCCTTAGTGTGGGCGATTGTAGGTATGATCATCGGCGTGATTCTCGCCGCGCAATTATATTGGCCAGTCTTAAACTTTGATTCTCAGTATTTCCAATTTGGTCGACTGCGTCCGCTACATACCTCTGGAGTAATTTACGGCTTCGTCGTGAATATCTTGATGGGGACGTCTTTGTACATTGCCCAGCGAACAGGCCATTGTGACTTGTTCAACAAAAGCCTTTCATGGATGGTATTTTGGGGCTGGCAATTCATCCTGTTACTTGCGGTCATTTCCTTACCCGCAGGCCACACTACCTCAAAAGAGTATGCGGAGCTTGAATGGCCAATCGACTTGATGATTGTGTTGGTTTGGGTGCTGTACGCGGTGTTGTTCTTTGGCACCCTTGCTAAACGAAAGGTCAGCCATATCTTTGTGGCTAACTGGTTCTTTGCTGCATTCATTATCGTCGTTGCAATGATTTTCATCGTGAACAACCTCGCGATGCCTGTGTTGGCGATGAAGTCCTACTCTGTGTTTGCAGGCGCTCAAGATGCGATTGTTCAATGGTGGTGGGGACATAATGCCGTCGGCTTCTTGCTGACCGCTGGTGTGATTGGTATGAACTACTATTTCATACCTAAAGCAGCGGATCGACCTATCTACTCGTACCGTTTGTCTGTGATCCATTTCTGGGGCTTGGTCGGCTTTTACACGTGGGCCGGAACGCACCATTTGGTTTACTCTTCCGTTCCTATCTGGATTCAGAACATCGGCATCGTGATGTCATTGATCCTTTGGCTCCCTTCTTGGGCAGGTGCGTTCAATAGCGCAATGACCCTCCTACAAAACAAAGAAAAGCTGAAGTCCGACTACATTCTTTTATTCTTTTTCTCAGCGATTCTTTACTACTGCTTGGCGACATTCGAAGGCCCGCTACTCGCTATTCGCTGGTTCAACATGTTGGCACACAACACCGAATGGATCATAGGACACGTACATTCCGCGGCTCTAGGATGGGTTGGAATGTCAGGGATAGCGGTTTTTTACTACTTCATTCCACGCTTGTGGGGCCAAACCGATCTTTGGTCACGACGACTGATTAAATGGCACTTTTGGCTCGCTCATGCTGGCGTCGCCATCTATGCGATAGCACTTTGGATCGCAGGCATCGGTGAAGGCTATATGTGGCTCGCTCAAAATGAAAATGGCGAACTGATTTACAGCTTTGTAGAGGCTATGGATTTTAAAGCACCTTGGTTATTCATGCGTTTCTTTGGTGGCGCGCTGTTTGTACTTGGATTGTTCTTAATGGCTTTCAACTTGTACAAAACGGTTCGTATGCCCGTAACTCATGATGCTAAACACACTGTTAATGAAGGAGCTTAAATGATGAGTAAAGACTTTACACATTCAATCGTCATTTTAATTTTGACCACTGTTGTCGTGGCCTCCTTCTCTTTATTGGTCTGGGTAGTGCCAAGCATTGTCCGTGGCGATGATATTGCCAAAGGCAGCTTAGCGATGCCTCTCACACCGATTGAGTTAGCAGGCCGAGACATATACATCAGTGAAGGCTGCCATGTTTGTCACACACAAATGGTTCGCCCTCTAGAGCCAGAAGTGAAGCGTAATGGTCGCCCGAACCAAGAAGCAGACGATATCTATGAGTTTCCTAACTTGTGGGGCTCTAAACGTACTGGTCCTGACCTCACTAACTTAGGTAGAAAGTATTCTGACCAATGGCATGCTATTCACTTAATTGACCCTCGAAAAGTCGTACCGACCTCGATCATGCCCTCTTACCCGTGGCTATTTGAGCAGACTCTGACTGGCGATGATATTAGCGCCAAAATGGAAGTGTTACGTACCTTAGGTGTGCCTTATACCGATCAAGAAATTGGTGATGCCCGTTTGCAAGTAAGAGGCAAAACCAAAGGTGAAGCTCTGATTCGCTATTTACAAAGCCTGGGTAAAGATACGTCACAGGAGGTATCACAATGAGCACATTCTGGAATCTATGGGCGGTACTCTTAACCTTAATATTCTTTGTTCTGATGGTGTCTGTTGTCGTTAAATACTGGCGTAGCAATCACAAGGCCGATCACGACCACACCATTGGCATCTTTGATGGTATTGAAGAGAAAGATGCGCCTCCACCTAAGCTGTTATTTATCAGTTATGCAGTGGCATTTCTTTTGTCTGCGGGTTATTTGGTGCTCTACCCCGGGCTTGGCGAATGGGAAGGCTTAGTCGATTGGGAACAAAGCGACGATAAGCTCAGTTCACCATCCACCACTCTCAATGAGCAATTTGCACAAACCAGCGAAACCACGTTAGAGGGATTAGCTTCTGTCCCAGAGATCGTGAACAGCGGTAGGATTCTATTCCAAACTCACTGTGCCGCTTGTCACCGAGATAATGCACAAGGTCAGAAACACTTCCCTAATCTTATCGACCAAGAATGGTTATACGGCGGCAGTGATGAAGCTGTGATCCATTCGATTGCCAAAGGGCGAAATGGAGCGATGCCGGGTTGGAGTGAAATCATGCGCCCAGACGAGGTGGCAAAAGTCTCCTACTATCTAGCCTCCCTCAACCAACGTCATACCGATGTGCCGGAGATTAAAGTCGAGCTCGGTAAAACCTTGTTCGTCCAATACTGTTCGTCTTGTCATGCCGATGGTGCTGTCGCTAACCCAGCGATTGGCGTACCTGATCTTTCCGATGATATCTGGCTTCACGGAGGGAGTATTGAAGAGATTCAGCACACCATCAATTACGGTTTGAACAACCTAATGCCTGCGTTTGATGAGCAGCTCACCGAGAACGAGATACTCGCGCTTGGGGCTTATATCCGACACGCTGGTGACGTAGAGCAACAACGGCTCGCGAGTTTGAAAGCATCATCTGTTGAGCGCGGAGAATATCTCGCTTATGCCGGTGACTGTGTGGCTTGTCATAGTGCAGAAGGTGGCGAACCCTTTGCTGGCGGCCTACCCTTTGTCACCCCCTTCGGCACCGTGTATTCAACCAACATAACGCCACACACTACCGAAGGTATTGGGACTTATGACTTCGATGATTTCCGAGCGGCGTTAGTCGCAGGTAAAGGCAAGAATGGTTACCTGTACCCTGCAATGCCTTACACCTCCTATCAATACCTCACCGACCAAGACATGGTGGATTTATGGGAATACATGCAGTCAATCACCGCCGTGCCGCGACGCAATGATGACAACAGCATGATGTTTCCATCCAATATTCGCTTAGGTTTGCTTGGCTGGAACATCGTATTCATGGATACCGACCCTATTGATTATGAAGTGCCAGAGGAACTCAAAGGAGAAATTGAGAATGTCGATAAGTGGCAACAAGGCAAATATTGGGTCGCAGGACTTGGTCACTGTTCGGAGTGCCATACACCTCGAAATATTGCCCAAGCACTGATACCAGAACGTATTTTCCAAGGTAACTTGATCGACGGTTGGAACGCGCCTGATATTACAGCCAATGAGCTCTATATCGATGGTTGGGATGAAGCAACACTCACAGACTTTTTACACACAGGACATTCAGACAAAGGCACCGCTTTTGCGGGTATGGCTGATGTAGTGAAAAACAGCCTAAGCTTGATGACGCGTGAAGATATTGAGTCGATGTCCTATTACCTACTCAGTGGGGACATCAACAACACCATTGCCAGTGATGCCGTTCAGTTACAGCCTAAAGGGTTTGATGAAGCTGCGTATGCCAGTGAAATCTACACCACGTATCGTCAAACCTGTGGGGCCTGTCATGGTGACGATGGTAAAGGTCGCGATCCAATCGCCCCTACTCTGTTGAACAACGGTATTATCATGCACAGCGACCCATTCAATACCATTGCGGTAACGGTGCGCGGCTTGCAACCCACCTATCTCGACAAAGACAGAAATTTCATGCCAATGGCAAGTTTTGAGGATGTACTGTCGGATCAACGCTTAGCTGAGTTAATCACGTTTGTGCGTTTAAACCTTGGCGACAGAAATGAACCGGTCACGGCTGAGCATGTTCGAGAGGTAAGAGAAACACTTGAAGCAGCAGGCTATGCAGGTGGATTACACACCACACCTGAAATGTACGAAAATCGAGATAAGAACATTAACATACGATAGGCGCTGTAGCTGTGCGTAGCCGATTGGCCCAACAAGCAGCGAACAGCACGTAACTTTTATGTTTGCCTAACAAGCCAAAAGGAGACCACTGTGTCTTAATGCCGATCAGTTAAAGC
>NZ_JBFROW010000100.1:0-246 GCF_041471665.1 Vibrio sp. 10N.261.51.F11
TTCGTCGATTGAGTACGCTAAATCGCCTGACACCGGTGCATCATCAACGGCAGTTACACTCACATCGATGTTGGCAGAGACCGTATCGGTGCCGTCAGACACATCAAAACCGAAGTTTACGTCGCCATTGAAGTTTTCATTTGGCGCAAAGGTGTAAGTCCCGTTGCCGTTGTCGGTCAGGATACCGTCGCCACCATCGTAGGTCACACCTTCAACCGTTAGGTTATCACCTTCAATGTCGGTAGC
>NZ_JBFROW010000101.1:0-428 GCF_041471665.1 Vibrio sp. 10N.261.51.F11
TCAATCACGTGTAACGTGCCACCACTGCTGAGCTGATTAGTGGTATTGCCAAAGGAAGTGTGATCTTCGTAAACATGATTATTGAGGCTGGAGTATGGCGTCACTTCAATTCTTGCTTGGTTATCTTCGCCAATCACTTTAACCATGATTGTCAGCTTCTGACCGTCACTGGTTTCAACTTCATAGGGGATCTGCATTGATTCGCCAGTTCGCAAACTAGCAATATGGTCATCTGCATAGCGTTTGTTGGCTCCTTGTAAACTAAATTGATAAGACCCGTCTGGAAAAACATCAAAATAACCTGGAGAAAAACCTTGACCCAAATATTTACCACTATGGAGAAATTGTGTGTTATCGCCACTATCTGGATCGATAAGCTGAAGCTGGCCTCTATAGGATTTAAATTCGCTATCCAGCGCTTGTGTTTC
>NZ_JBFROW010000102.1:0-223 GCF_041471665.1 Vibrio sp. 10N.261.51.F11
ACACCTTCAACCGTTAGGTTATCACCTTCAATGTCGGTAGCGCCTGTTAACAGGTCGGCATCAGTAAAGATTAACGTGCCATCTTCTTCAACGCTGAACTGTTGGTCTTGAGGTACTGGCAGGTCATTAACTGGGTTAACGGTTAGGTCAGCCGATGCTTGAACCGTATTGGTACCATCTGAGATATCGAAGCTAATATCGATATCACCATTGAAGTTCTCAT
>NZ_JBFROW010000103.1:0-323 GCF_041471665.1 Vibrio sp. 10N.261.51.F11
GAGCAGCTGCTTTCTCAAGCCTCTGACGTGGAAGGCGATGACCTGACGGCCAGCGGCCTAACGGTTGGCGGTGATGCAACCGTTACTCAAAACGATGATGGCAGTTTCACGATTACGCCAGATGAGAACTTCAATGGTGACATCGATATCAGTTTCGATATCTCTGATGGCACCAATACGGTTCAAGCATCAGCTGACCTAACGGTTAACCCAGTTAACGACCTGCCAGTACCACAAGATCAACAGTTCAGTGTTGAAGAAGACGGTACGTTAATCTTCACCGATGCAGACCTATTAACAGGCGCTACCGACATTGAAGGTGA
>NZ_JBFROW010000104.1:0-2530 GCF_041471665.1 Vibrio sp. 10N.261.51.F11
TTTGTATGGATAATAAGCACTCCAATCGGGTAATGTGAGACCCAGGCTTTAGCTGCAACTAAAGCTTTCTATGTAGTAGTTCGTTTAAACGCTGGCTCCTCTATCGAGAGACCGATAACAAACATGAACGCTACATAGGACTTCAAGCATAAACCTCGAATAGTCGACTGGGTCTCGAACCCGCATTACGCAAGCATGAGTTAGCTTATTATGAATACTAAAATCAATCAAAGCATCAACGTTGGAGTTGATACCGGCAAAACACAATTAGACATCCACATCAGGCCACTAGACCTATTTTTCTCAGTAGAGAACAATGATAAAGGCATCAAAAAAGCACTCAAAACGATTAAGAGTCACAGTCCTGAACGAATCGTTATTGAAGCTACAGGCCGATTAGAAATGCCTTTTGTTCTTGCATGTGCAGAGGCTCAATTACCTATTGTCAGAGCAAACCCTGTCCACATAAAACGGTTCGCTGGTGCTATTGGCCGCAGAGCCAAAAATGATCGTTTAGATGCAGAATTGATTGCTCACTATGGAGAAGCAATCAAACCAGCTCTTACTGTCATAAAGCCAAAAAACATACGCCTAATGAGTGACTTAGTCATTCGCCGAAACCAGTTGTTATCCATGCAAACCATGGAAAAGAACCGAATCCAGATACTTCCCGCTTCTCTCCATCCGACTATCAAACCGATGCTAACCACGATAAAAAATCAAATCACCAAGTTAGAAGAAAAGCTCGTTAAACTCATTGAAGATAGCCCTGAATATCAGGCTAAAAACACAATATTGCAGAGCGTCCCTGGAATAGGAAACATTGCCGCTGCATCAATAATTAGCAACGTACCAGAACTTGGCTACATCACAAATAAACAAGCGGCATCACTAATTGGTGTCGCTCCAATAACACGCGAAAGTGGGCGCTACAAAGGTAAGCGCGTGATCCAAGGCGGTCGAGCGCAAGTACGCACAGTGTTATATATGGCAATGATGTCAGCCATGCAATGTAACCCCGTATTCAAAGCAACTTATGCTCGACTTGTAGCTGCCGGAAAGCCTAAGAAAGTCGCAATAATCGCGTGTGTTCGAAAGATGGTTGTGACTCTTAACTCTATGCTGAGAGATGGCGCCATGTGGGATGAAAACACTGCCAAAAATTAATCATTGACGCCATAGTCGTTTGTTAACTTTTTTTTCTACGCCACAGAGCAAGTAGTCCAAACGATATATCGATGAGAAAACGGCCAACTAGTACAGCCGCTGCAGACATCAATGCCACATAAGTTAAATCCTCAGCGCTTTCAGTATTTGATACATTTTTTACATCGACACCACTTTTATTGATAGTGATAGTTACAGGGTTAGGCTCTGAGGAAACAATGGAGACGGTTAGTACTGTATTTTCGACAAACTTTTCAATGTTTATTAAATGTTCAAATGGTTTTGATGACGTAGAGAACGAGACATCTCCAAATAATTCACTTGGTTCAGTGGCATAGAAAACTCGATATAGCTTCGGCTTATTATCAACCTCAATTGAAACTAGAACATCGAGATCATCGATAGCAGTCTTTCCTGTGCTCTCCAGCCTTATCTGACTAAGGTACACATTACTTACAGTAGAACCAAGAACACTCCTTTCTTTTCTCCCCAGTTCTTTAGGGCCCAGAAGTTGTTCTGATGATATAATTTCATATTCAACTTGTCTTTCAGGTAAAAATATTTC
This sequence comes from Vibrio sp. 10N.261.51.F11, assembly GCF_041471665.1. NCBI lineage: Bacteria > Pseudomonadati > Pseudomonadota > Gammaproteobacteria > Vibrionales > Vibrionaceae > Vibrio > Vibrio sp. 10N.261.51.F11. Next base: position 1,733 of record NZ_JBFROW010000104.1, read on the forward strand.
CTTAACATCAGAACCAAACAATAAGATGAACCCAACAACCACCCCCACTACTATTGGAGCAATAAACTTCTCTATCATCGGCTTTCCCTACTAACGCGCTTAGCTTCCTGCAGTCTTATGACATAGTCTATTTGAGAATATGAGTCATTAGGCATGTGCTCCTTCTCTGGTAAACCCAGTTTAATGTTAATAGACATCGTTGGAAATGTGTCATTATTTTCAACTGAAATATGGATATCATTAACGTAAAGCGAACCCAAACGATCTTTCCTTTTTAAATCGCGTTTAAGATTTTTAGATATCAATGGTAAATGCTCGTTAACTACATCCACAACTTCATTTCGTGAAAGTTTTCTAGTCACCCTTTTCTTAACGGCATCATAAAAGCACGAAGCGATTGTCCCAGCAAGAGCGCCTGTGATGAAGAGAATAAATGAACCTTTTTCAACACGTTCGATATCGAGGTGAACGTGTCCATAAACACTTTTTTGTATACTAGTTCTACTGGTTCTTTTGTGTATCGTACACATACTCTCAAACACACTTTGTTCGATAATCTTTGTAAAACTTGATAGTAACGCTGTTAATGTACTACTCGACAACCTATCAGGTGTACAAGTAAGCTTTATCTTTAAGTCCATTTATCCTCCAGATTAGGAAAGTTAACGCCTTGCTAACGGGCGATAACGCTATACCATCCAACTTGAAAATTTGCGCCCTAAACACTGAAGCCAATTTGTATGAAAGTGGCCAAGCGTTAGGAGTCCCTGTTAAGCAATTTGTTGAACGAAGCCGCTA
>NZ_JBFROW010000105.1:0-242 GCF_041471665.1 Vibrio sp. 10N.261.51.F11
GGCACGTTACACGTGATTGACCCCGATCACGACCAAGCCGGTTTTATTGCACAAACCATCACCACCGCCGAAGGTGGTCGGTTCAATATCAACGCAAAGGGCCATTGGTCATACGATATTGACAATGATAAAGTCCAACATTTAGGCGCAGGGGAAAGCTTCCAGCAAACCTTTACCGTTGAATCTATTGATGGCAGTGCTAAAAAAGATATCACAGTGACCGTTCATGGCACCAATGATGC
>NZ_JBFROW010000106.1:0-397 GCF_041471665.1 Vibrio sp. 10N.261.51.F11
CATCGCCAGGCTTTAAATTTTTAGAGTCGTTTTTAAACGGTTCTTGAATTGCTGATATAGCTCAGCCCGGTAGAGCGCACCCTTGGTAAGGGTGAGGTCCCCAGTTCGAGTCTGGGTATCAGCACCATATTTAGTTGATTTGATTATTCAAGTTAACAACAGAATTTGTTTGACGACCATAGCATTGTGGACCCACCTGATTCCATGCCGAACTCAGAAGTGAAACACAATAGCGCCGATGGTAGTGTGGGGCTTCCCCATGTGAGAGTAGGACATCGTCAGGCTCAAATTGCTTTATGCTGAATAGACACTGCGGAGTGGTAGTTCAGTTGGTTAGAATACCGGCCTGTCACGCCGGGGGTCGCGGGTTCGAGTCCCGTCCACTCCGCCACTTATT
>NZ_JBFROW010000107.1:0-6920 GCF_041471665.1 Vibrio sp. 10N.261.51.F11
TTACAGTAGTTCTACCGACTATTGAGCAATCACGAATTCTTCGTTGGTTAGATTGCTATTAGTATCGCATCTGCTAGTAAGAGCGTGGTCAAAATTATTTAGACCACAATTTTAAACGACGTTGCAAAGATGAGTCTTACTCAATATCAGCAATTAGAACAACTATCCAAGCAAAGTGTAGGAAGTAAGCGCTATGTGACTCCCAGCAAAAGGATAAATTGCGCAGTCTAACTCAATGTAATCACGGTTTTTCGTTTTGTGGTTTCACTGTGTTTCAACGCATCAAGCATCTGCTCGAATTTAAAAGTGACAGGAATACTAACTTCAACACTCCCATTTTCAATACGCTCAAGCAGCGCTTCACCATTTTGCATTAATGTATGCCAATCATCTTTATCACCAAAATTATGTAACGCTCCAAGGGCTATTTCGTGGTAAGAAATAGTGCGCGTAAATGGAGGGTCAATGGGTTTAGCAATACGATCTTGAATGCAGACAATATGTCCATTCGCTCTTAACAGCGGCACTAAATGGGCGGCATTTTCCCCACTCACCGCATCAAAAATGGCGAAGTATTTCATGTCGATTTGAGATTGCTCCCGATAAACTTGGCGAATACCTAAGCTTTTGGCTCGCTCTTCGCTCAGACTCGCGGAGACAACATCAACGATATAACCCGCTCTGACAAGGATCTGGGATAACAAATTATTCACCGCGCCAAAACCAACGACAAGCACTTCTCTTTGTTGGGTTAATGGAATTTTTTCAAATGCTTGCCACGCAGTTAGCATCGGACAAGGCAGTGCCGCGGCAAGTTCAAAAGATAGGCTCTCAGGTAGTGTCATCACTCGCTCAACGTTCAAAACAGTATATTTAGCGAAGCTACCATGGCGATTTAGTGAACCATGATATGCCACTCGACGGCCAATTAGACTGGGATCAACTTTAGAACCTACTTGTACGACGACGCCTGCACCATCAACACCTGGAACATGGCCATTCGGCCAATTTAAAGGATTGGCTTTAATAAATTTCCAATCCACAGGGTTAATACCAATCGCTTTGTTTTGTACTAAGATTTCGCTGTCATCTAAAGCTGCTCTTTCAGCCTTACCTAAAACAAGACTGTGTTTCTCAGTTTGATATTGCCAAATTCGATAGGGTTCCATATCACTTCCACTCGCTTAATGAAAAGGTAAGGCACCAAAGAGTTATCGTCCTTGGTACCTGGTGTATTAGGCTTGATAAGTTGGATAATCGACGTAGCCTTCGGCTCCGCCCCCATACAAGGTCAACCTAGCATCGGCATCAAACTCGGCCAATGGTAAATCATGAGCAAATCGGGCGACTAAATCAGGGTTCGTTACAAAAGGAGTACCAAAGGCAACGAAATCAGCATACTGCTTATCTAGCAACTGTTGGGCAGATTGCTTGGTCAACTTTCCTGCAACCATGATTGGATTAGAGTATATTCGGCGTACTTGCTGGCGAAACTCTTCAGGCACCTCTACATAGCGTGATATGTTTTCTGAAAAATGCACATACGCAAGGTTCATCAGTTGTAGTTTTTCCAGCAATGCTAACGTTAGCGGAACAATTTCAACATCATCCCCAGCAAAACCCTCTCCGATATGAGGAGACAGACGAACCGCAACTCTTTCCCCACCAATTTCGTCGGTAAGTGCTTGCAACGTATCAACCAAAAAGCGCATGCGATTCTCTTGGCTGCCACCATATTGATCACTTCTTTGGTTGCTTTCTAAGCGTAAAAAGGTATCAAACAAGTAACCATGCGCAGCATGAATTTCCACGCCATCAAAACCAGCTTCAATGGCGTTTTTGCCCGCTTGTACAAAATCCGCAATCGTGCTCTTAATGTCTTGCAACGTCATCTCCCGTGGCGTTTCGGTTTCAATCATCCCAAAGCCACCTTCAGCTAGTGGGCCAAATACTTGATCTGGGATTTTAATCGCTGATGGGGCTAACGGCTTAGTACCTGAAATATCAGAATGACTGCGTCGCCCCACATGCCAAAGTTGAGTAAATATTTTCCCGCCATCTTGATGCACAGCTTGGGTGGTTTTTTTCCAGCCTTCGATGTGCTCTGGGGTATAAATGCCCGGAGTCATCGAATAACCTCGTGCAGCCGCTGAGATCGGGGTGCCCTCTGATACAATGAGTCCAGCACTGGCACGCTGACGGTAGTAGGTTGCCATCATCTCGTTTGGTACATCACCAGGTTGAGACGTGCGTGAACGAGTCATCGGCGCCATCGCGATACGGTTTCTAGTCTCAAGTCCGTGACCTTTAAATACCTTAAACATACTTACCCCCTTAAGCTTTATACGTTGGATAATCAATCAGACCTTTCTCACCACCACCAAACAAGGTGTTTGGATCATGCTCTGCCAATGGGTAGCCGTGAAGTAGACGTTCAGGAAGATCGGGATTCGCCACAAAAGGTCGACCAAAGCCGATCATATCAGCCAGTCCGTCATCAATAGCTTGCTTTGCTTTTTCCGCATTATAACGACCTGCGTAGATCAGCACGCCTTGAAAAGCATTGCGCATTGCACGTTTGAATGAGACGGGTGTATCTGGTGCATCATCCCAATCGACTTCAGCAATATGTAGGTACACGATATGATGTTTATTGAGTAACGCTGCGGCAGCGGTATAAGTCTCAATAGGGTTAGCATCAACAGTACCATTGAGGGTTGTTAAAGGTGCCAAGCGCACACCAACGCGATCAGCGCCAATGGCATCGACCATTGCAGTAACAACTTCATCAAGAAAACGAAGACGGTTTTCAAGACATCCACCGTACTCATCAGTGCGATCATTCGCCTCTGAATCAATAAATTGGTTAATTAAATAACCATTAGCGGCATGCAGTTCAATGCCATCAAAGCCTGCCTCAATGGCATTCAATGCGGCTTGACGGTAATCTTCGATCACTTGCTGAATATCGGCTTTTGTCATCGCTCTAGGCTGAACGACGTCAACAAAACCAGGTTCATCACTGCCATTATCAACGAATACTTTGACGTTTTCCGCTTTTAATGCGGAGGAAGAAATCGGTTGCTTACCACCGATGTTATCTGGGTGAGTGACTCTTCCCACATGCCAAAGCTGCGCGAAAATAGCGCCTTGTTTGGCATGCACAGCGTCTGTCACTTTACGCCAACCAGCAATCTGCTCAGGTGTGTAAATACCTGGGGTCCATGCATAGCCTTTTGCCGTCGCTGAAATTTGCGTACCTTCAGACACAATCAATCCTGCACTGGCACGCTGAGCGTAATAGGTTGCCATCATGTCATTTGCGACATCACCAGGCTGACTGGCTCTTGAACGCGTCATCGGTGGCATGACAATGCGGTTTTTGAGTGTGAGTCCACCCAATGTGAATGGTTTAAATAGTGATAGTGACATAGTTGAGCCCTCTTCATTTGATAGGGGCATACTAGCAAATGAGTCACCAATCATTTATAGCAATAAAGGCAAATAATATTTGTATAAATTGCAACAATCAGCTTGTTTAAGCGGGTTACAGGGTTAGCTTTGGCTTAATAAAATCAATAAAAGCGGAGATCCGCTTGGCCACAGAAGAAGTCTTATAATACACAGCGTTGACTTGTTCTCTTCGTGGATGACTGATTTTTTCGCTCTCCAACAGCGAGATTAAACGTCCTTCGGCAATATCTTTATTCACCATAAACCCTGATAGACATGCAATGCCATTTCCTGCCAACACAATTTGTCGAATGGTTTCGCCATTACTTGATGACATCAAAGCGTCTAGTTGGGTAAACCCTTTTAAAGGCCAGTCATTCAAAATTTTGGGGGCGACAAATCCAATGAGATTATGCTGAGCAAGATCGCTGCTTTTAGTGGGGAGCCCGCGTTTTGAGATATATTCTGGTGAAGCCACAATATACAAGGGGCTTCGACCCAGCGACCGAGCATGTAGCGTAGAATCGCTCAACGTACCAATCCGAATTGCTAAATCGGTTTTCTTTTCTAGTAAATCCACAATGCCTTCATTGGAGGTTATTTCTAGCTCAATATCGGGATAGGCTTGATTAAATGACTGCACCAATGGCACCAGTTGATGAAACACAAACGGACTAGCCGCGTCGACACGTAAACGGCCTTTGGGCAATTCCCCACGGGAAATAATATCTTCTTCCGCCTGCTGTAATTGCATTAATCCCACCCGCACAGAGTCAATGAACTGGCGTCCTTCATCGGTTAATTCAATACGTCTAGTGGTTCGGTTTAGAATAGTGACCCCAAGTTGACTCTCCACTTTACTGACCGCTCTGGATACTCGCGCGACTTGGATATCTAGGCTCTCTGCTGCCGCTGAAAAACCTCCGGTATCGACTACAGCTAGTAAAATGGCTAAATCATCAGATTTTGTTCGCATGCTATTTCCCTCAACTTTATCCAATCGCTCATCAGCTTTATTGCATTTATAACAAATATCATTTGTAAAAACCTCTGTTTTTCACAAAACATCTTTAATGCAAAATGCCCCCCATCAATTAACAACGCGACGGCATAGCGACCAATACATCGGCTATTGCTGGTCATTTTCAAACAACAGAGAGTAAATATTATGCCTTTAGCACTTCTTGCATTGACGCTCAGCGCCTTTGCTATTGGAACAACGGAGTTTGTGATCGTGGGGCTACTCCCGACCATGGCCTCCGACCTAAATATATCACTGCCTTCAGCAGGCTTGCTGGTTAGCCTTTATGCACTTGGTGTTGCCATTGGCGCCCCGGTTTTAACGGCTTTAACAGGAAAGTGGAATCGTAAACACGTATTGATTACCGTCATGTCACTGTTTGTTGTCGGTAACTTAGTTGCATGGCAAGCACCTGGATATAACACCCTGATTATCGCTCGTATTTTGACAGGTTTAGCCCATGGTGTATTTTTCTCCATTGGTTCAACCATTGCTACCGGTCTGGTACCAAAAGAAAAAGCCGCCAGCGCCATTGCGATTATGTTCACTGGTTTAACCGTGGCGTTAGTCACAGGCGTGCCGCTTGGGACATACATAGGTCAAACCTTTGGCTGGCAATCAACCTTCTTAGTTGTTGCGCTATTAGGTTTAATCGCATTAATTGGTAGTGCTTTCTTAGTACCAAATAACTTAAAACAACCTGCTGCAGCTAAGCTTTCATCGCAGCTTAAGGTATTAACTCAACCTAGATTATTACTGGTTTATGCGATTACTGCACTGGGTTATGGCGGCACTTTTACAGCATTCACTTTCCTTGCTCCTATTTTGCAGCAAGAAACTGGCTTTAGTGCGAATGCAATTAGTTTAATTATGTTGGTTTATGGAGTCTCAGTTGCGATTGGTAATATTTGGGGCGGAAAAATGGCCGATAAAATGGGCCCAATAAAAGCCCTTAGCATTATTTTTACTGGTCTTGCAGCTGTGCTTATCGTGTTCAATTTTACCGCCGTTAACCCTATTGCCGCGGTAGCCACGATTTTAGTTTGGGGGGCATTTGCATTCGGTAATGTTCCAGGTTTACAAGTATATGTAGTGAAACTTGCTGAAAAATATACACCAGATGCAGTGGATGTTGCTTCCGGTTTAAACATTGCCGCCTTTAACGTTGGTATTGCACTTGGTTCATGGGGCGGAGGGATGGTTGTCGCTGAAGCAGGCTTAATGCATACACCTTGGGTAGGTGCAGTAGTTGTACTGATAGCGCTTGCTTTGACCCGCTTTAGTGGCCGTCTTGATAAGCGTGCAGAAAGTTAATGGTAAAAATGTATTAATGAAATAAACACGACTCTTACCCTTAGAGCTGGTCAATGCAGCAGCATTGGCCAGCTTTTCGCAACTTATATTGATTGGTATTAGACAAGATTGAAACTGATAAGAGGCACTCAATGAAAACCGTTTTTATTACTGGAGCTAATCGTGGCTTAGGATTAGAGCTTGCAAAGCAATATGCACAGCGACATTACAAGGTCATCGCTTGCTGTCGCGATATTGATTCAGCGCATGAGTTAACCCTGTTAGCACAACAGTATTCAACCATTCGCCCTTATGCTCTAGATGTTAGTCATGAAACAGATATTCTAGCTTTAACTGAGGTGTTTAAAGAGCAACCTATTGATGTACTTATTCATAATGCTGGGGTGAGTGGTGAAGGATGTGACAACTTAGGCAATATGGATCAGCAAAGATGGCTAGAGGTGTTAAAGGTCAATACCATCGCACCCATGTTAATCACGCAGGCCTTGCTCAATAATATTCTAGCCGGCCAAGATAAAACCATAATCGGGATGACCTCAATACTGGCCAGTATTGATGATAACCGCTCAGGGGGACGATACAGCTATCGAGCATCAAAAGCGGCCCTCAACCAAATAATTAAATCTCTAGCCTGTGAATTATCCGAAGCGGGAGTGAAGACCATGGCAATTCATCCAGGTTGGGTAAAAACCGATATGGGTGGAAAGGAAGGCAAGGTAACAGTAAAAGAGAGTGTTACAGGCATGCTTAATGTTATCGACAATTTAAAACTTAAGCATTCAGGTTCATTTTTTGTCTACGATGGCACTCAATTGCCATGGTAAGCCTAGTAGTTACGTCACATGAAAGCTCTAAGGGGATGATATGCTTTTTACCTTTATAATCCTTTGTATTATCGCTTTGCTCGGATGGTATTTATACAAAGTCTCCCGTGATATTTCCCAAATTGACTGGGATTGGAATGGCGATGAGATCCTATAAATTGATATTGCCTGCATCTATGGCTGGTCACATTACATATCCTAAGGAACGACTGCGATCTTACTCTGGAATGAGTAAATACTTTAACGTGAAATGGGGCAAGCAATGATCGCGCTTAGAAAAGTCTGGGCTGTGATCACCAAACGATTCT
>NZ_JBFROW010000108.1:0-9865 GCF_041471665.1 Vibrio sp. 10N.261.51.F11
TGAATGCAGATATAAGCAAAAAAGAAAAAATATTAAGAATTATAAGGAAATTGGGTTTTTTTTTACATCGCTACCCTAAAGCTCTAGCTTTATTAAAGAAGTGTTTAGGTAAAAATAGATATATTAGAGGTGTTTATCATCGCGCAATGCTTTCAAGTTCGGAAATCGAAGTATCAACAAATATATATTTAAATACTAAAGAACAAAGGATCTATAACGATCTAAAAGTAATGATGGCAAAGGTTAAAAAATGAAAATACTTATAGATCTACAGGCCCAGCAAACTCAAAGTCGTTATAGAGGAATTGGGCGATATTCGCTAGAATTAACAAAATCTATACTACAGCTAGGAACAAATCATGAGTTTATTGTGTTGTTCAACTCAAGTAACTGCGAGGAGTTGGATGATGTAGTCTCGACTCTACGAGATTGTGATTGTAATGTAGATATCAAATACTTCGATACCTTAAAAAATATATCAGAACTAGTTCCCGAACATCAAGGTGAAATTCTTGTGTCAGAACTTATTCGTGATAATTTTATAGAGTCGCTTAAACCAGAATATATATTAGTAACATCATTGATTGAAGGTACGCATGGAGACTTTATTGCATCAGTTAGCGGTCGAACAAAAATACCGACAGGCATAGTAGGTTATGATCTCATACCGTTGACCGATAAAGATAATTATCTTGGTACTGAACAGGCTCAAAGTTGGTATAATAGAAAATGTGAATCAATTTTTCGTTCGGATCATATATTTACCATATCAGAAAGTGTATCGGAAGAATTTGGAAAATTATTGGATATTAATGAAGAAAAATTGGTTAACATTTCTTCTGCGGTCGATGACAGGTTTAAAATTCTAGGTGATGATTATTTAGAAAATAGTATTCTTTCTTCTTTAAGTGTCGATAACGAGTATATACTTTATACTGGGGCCTTGGACTCAAGGAAAAACCTTTCACTTCTACTAGAATCTTACGCTAGATTAAAATCTTCATTGCGCGATAAACATTCAATTTTGTTAGTAGGAAAGTATGATGAACATGATAAAATAAAAATCCTGACGCAAGTAAAGAAACTTGGTATCAATAAGAATAATATTGTATTCTCAGGTTATATAACTGACGAACAACTAGTACAACTATATAACCATGCTTATCTATTTGTATTTCCTTCTAAACATGAAGGCTTTGGACTTCCTGTTTTAGAAGCAATGGCCTGTGGCATCCCTACGATCTGTTCTAATTCAACCAGTCTCCCTGAAGTAATGGGAGATGACGCTGCAATGTTTGACCCTAATAGTGTTGATTCTCTATATCCAATGTTAGAACGAGCTTTGACTGATCAAAACTATAGATCTTGGCTTAAGGCACATGCAGAAAAAAGAACAAAGCTATTTTCATGGGATTATACAGCTAAAACACTTTTGCAAACTATAGAATCTATTGAAACTCATCATAATGAGGTGACTCACTTAGATTATAAAATGCTGATTGAAGAGATAGCTCAGCTCGCTAATGAATACAATTTTGACGATACAACTTTAATACGCGTATCTAAGTGTATTTCGTCTAATCAAATTAGACTGGATAAAAGGGTTCCTACAGAAAAGCTGAACTGGAGAATTGAAGGTCCCTTTGATTCTTCCTATAGTTTAGCTTTGTTAAATCGCGAGACGGCACGAGCATTAGATGCATTAGGGCAAAATGTCGTGCTGCACTCAACAGAAGGTCCTGGCGACTTCATTCCAAATTTAGAGTTTTTACAGAAAACACCAGACATTAATGCCTTATATCAGAAAAGCTTAATGGATAACGAAATGGAAACTAATGAAGTTGTTTCTAGGAATTTGTATCCACCACGTGTTAGCGAAATGAATGGCGAGATCAAATTATTACACCACTATGCTTGGGAAGAGTCTGGCTTTCCTCAACATTGGGTCAAGGAGTTTAATAATCATCTTAGTGGCATGACGTGCCTATCTGAACATGTTCGCAAAATTATGATCGACAATGGTGTCAACTTACCAATGATTACAAGTGGCTGTGGAACAGACCATTGGTTGAGAATTCAACCAGATCAAGATTACTCTGTTGAGGGTAAAGCTTTTAGGTTCTTGCATGTTTCATCGTGTTTTCCTAGAAAGGGCGTTAACATCTTATTGGACGCTTTTGGCAAAGCTTTTACTAAAGAAGATGATGTTAGCTTAGTTATTAAAACGTTCGAAAATCCGCATAATACGCTTATTCAAGATTTAGAACAGAGACGTAAAGATAACCCACGATTCCCAGATGTTGTTGTAATTTTTGATGATATTACTGAAGCTCAACTTAAAGCTGTCTACGAAAGTTGCGATATTTTAGTTGCACCAAGTTTAGCTGAAGGTTTTGGTTTACCTATGGCTGAAGCTATTTATAGTGGACTTGGCGTGGTTACTAATAGTTGGGGCGGGCAACTAGATTTTTGTAATTCCGAAACAGCATGGTTGATAAACTATGAATTCGAGCCTGTAGATAGCCACTTTAATATACCTAACTCTGTGTGGGCGAGGCCTAATCTAGAAAGCCTTACTCAGACATTATTAGAAGTTTATTATACCGATAGGTCAGAGATTAAGAAAAAAATTGATGCTGCACTTAAGTTACTGAACGAAAGGTTTAAATGGGAAGATGTAGCACTGAATCTCATTAACTATGTAGATAAAATCAAAGCATCTAAATTTGATAATAAAAATCTGCATATTGGTTGGGTTAGTACCTGGAATGAAAGGTGTGGTATTGCATCTTATTCTGAGCACCTTGTGCATAAGATTGAGTCTGACATTACAGTATTTGCTCCCGAACTTGAAGATGATATTCAAACTAAGGAAGCATCTAATATTATTAGATGCTGGAAGAACAATAACCGTGATGATTTAGAGAACCTAAAACAAAGTATTTTAGATTCCAAAGTTACAGCCGTAATTATACAAATGAATTACAATTTTTATGATTACAATGCTCTCACTAATTTAATTGAAGAGTTGAAACATCGAAACATAGTCGTTGTAATTATGTTACATTCTACCAAAGATCCAAGTTATGAAAAAAGACTACTGAATATTTCAGACGTTTTAAAATTATGTGATCGGGTTATGGTTCATACTGTAAAGGACTTGAATCGGTTGAAGTACATTGGAGTTATATCAAATGCTTGTATATTCCCACATGGTATTGAACTAATAGAAGAAAACGGTAATAAGTTAAACAAATCAGAAAATAAGAAAAAAATAGTTGCTACTTATGGCTTTGCTCTACCTCATAAAGGTATTCTTGAGTTGATTGAAGCATTTAATAAAATTTGTGATTTAGATGAAGATCTAGAACTATTACTGTTAAATGCTGAGCACTCACACCCATCTTCTGCTGAGTTTATATCTGAAATTAATAAATTGGTTCTAGAATTTAATATAGGAAATCGTGTTAGGGTTATAAACGATTATCTTGAAGAAGAAGAGTCCATTGAATTGCTTTCCCAAGCAGACCTTATCGTAATGCCTTATCAACAAACTGGTGAGTCGTCAAGTGCGGCTGTACGCACTGCGCTCGCTTCAGGGTCCCCGGTTATAGTTACGCCGCTTGATATATTTGATGACGTTAGTGATGCAGTTATTTACTTGAATGGGATATCCCCAGATGAAATAGCAACAGGGATTAAATCATTTATGAACGGAAATCTAGAATGGGATATAGATAAAGCTAATAATTGGAAGTCATACCATAGCTATGACATTGTTGCTACTCGACTACATAATATTATAGGGTCGTTAATGATAAACTCAACGTTAAACTAAGGTCATAATAGGTGCAACAATGCAGCTTTCTATATTCTCCTTTAATCTAAAAAGCACGTTTATAAGGTATACGAATGTTAAGTGGTAAAAAAATAGCAGTAGCAATTCCATGCTTCAAGGTAGATAAGCATATCATGAATGTTATTTCGACTATCGGTAATGAAGTTGATATAATTTATGTTGTTGATGATTGTTGTCCTCATAAAACAGGAGACTTTGTTATGGATAACAATCATGATCCTAGAGTAAGAATAATTTATCATGACTTGAATCTTGGCGTTGGAGGAGCTGTGAAGACAGCATATAGCAACGCGCTAAAAGATAAGGTCGATATCGTAGTTAAAATAGATGGTGATGGACAGATGGATCCATCTCTAATACCAAAGTTTTTAAAACCAATTTTGGATGGTAAAGCTGATTATACTAAGGGGAGTCGTTTTTTTAGTTTACAGTCTCTAATGGATATGCCAACGGTGAGAAAAATAGGTAACGCATGTCTATCATTTGTGAATAAGGCATCAAGTGGTTATTGGAATATTATGGACCCAACTAACGGATATACAGCTATAAACCGAGAAGCCTTATCTTTATTGCCATTAGAAAAAGTTAGTAATCGTTATTTCTTCGAAAGCGACATGCTTTTTCGCTTAGGTACTATTCGAGCTGTAGTTAAGGATATAGCTATGGATTCAGTGTATGAAGAAGAAGAAAGTAACCTGTCGATAAAAAAAGTGCTTTTAGAATTTCCTCCACTGTATACAAAATGTTTTTTCAAGCGAATATTTTACAATTACTTCCTCAGAGATTTCAATGCAGCCAGTATGGAGCTTGTTATTGGCTGGGCTCTTTACATCTTCGGCGTTGTTTGGGGATCTATACATTGGACGAATTCCTATATAGACAATGAAAATACAAGCGTAGGAACAGTAATGATTGCAGTATTACCAATAATAATGGGCTTTCAGTTACTATTAAATGGGCTCAATTATGATATGAGTAATATACCTAAGGAACCATTAAGTGAGCATAACTAGGAATCGACCATTTTTCATTAAGTATAGAGAGCCCAAGTGTTAAATATGACGTTTGAAATATTAAAAATGAATTGGAGTTTTATTATTTTCTGTGTTGTAGGAGGTGTGTCGGCGATAGTTGATGTATTGTCATTAATATTATTGTCAAAATACTTGTTAATTAACGATAATATATCTATAACCTTAGCGTTTTTATTAGGGTTATTAGTTAACTACTTTTTACATACATATTTAACATTTAAATCCACACCAACAAAGAGTAACCTTGCAAAATTTATGATTGTGGTTGCCGTTAATTATCTTCTTACAATATTACTGATACATACTATTATTAGCGTCAGTAATTTTGATATTGTGATTGCTAAGATAATAACATTACCAGTTATCGCAATTATCGGTTATATCACATCTAAAATTTGGGTATATAATGAATGAAGAAATAGTTTACAAATTGATCGAAAATAACGCTGGCGAAATAAATGCCACAGTCAAACTTTTAGAACTGTGTTTTCCAGGTAGTAACAAATTTTCATATGAATATCTGAAATGGCTATATTTTTGTAATCCAGTAGGAGATGCCATCGGATACAATGCATACTGCAATGGGGAGTTAATCGGGCATTACTCATGCATACCTTTACAGGCTTATGTATCCGGAGAAAAAAGCAATGGCTTACTGTCATTGAATACTGCAACGGATCCAGCTTTCCAAGGTCGAGGATTGTTTAAAAAATTAGCTAATAAAACGTATAACTCAGCGAAAGATTTAAATTATAAATTTGTTTGTGGTGTTGCAAACTCGAGGAGCACTCGACTGTTTACTAAGCTACTTCGATTTGACCTAGTTGGGCCACTAGATGTTAAAATCGGTTTCGGAGATTACTTCAAAAATATCACAAAAAGTAAATTGGAAACTAGTTGTATGTTTTTTCCAACATGGAGTGAACAGGCGTTAGACTGGAGAATGAGTAATCCTCATAATATTTCTAAATTAGTGTCAAAAAGCGATTCGATAACTAGGTTTGTAGCTCCTACTCAATATGGTTTTATTGATAACCTAGGTTGTTGTTATAGTGATTGTAGTGTCAGAAAGTTAGAATCTGAAAGGAAACTTTCTGATCTAGTTAGGTTAAAGATGATACTGGCTCTCTGTCCTGATGATGCTAGTAGTACGTACATATCATTACCAGAACGTTTAAAACCATCACCATTGAACTTTATTTATAAAAATCTGTTTGAGAATGATATATCTATTTCTAGTAATAATGTATTTTTCAATTATATGGACTTTGATGCTTACTAATGAATCTTTACTTAATGGCTCACCAAGACGATGAGTTTTTTTGCATCCCCCAAATACGTAGTGATATAGAATCTAATATTGATGTGTTGATTATATATTTAACTAATGGTGATGGTGCAAAAGCGTTACCTGAAGAACGAAATAGGGAAACTTTAACTGTATTGACAGACTTAGAGGTTAATTCTGATTCTGTTGTTTTCTTGGGAACTGACTTATCTATTTCTGACGGTCAACTATATTTAAATATGAATAGAGCCTTCAATGGTTTGAAAAATATTATTCAAGACAAGACTATAAGTAGTGTATATTTTCCTTGTTATGAAGGCGGCCATCAAGACCATGATGCCATAAGTTGGCTAGTTTCAAAACTGATTACAACTGAAACAGTTAACTGTTTTCAGTTTCCACTTTATAATGGGTATAATATATGCAGTCCATTGTTTCGTGTAATGAAAGTTATGGACACGCAAAAGAAATCCAAGATTAGTTTTAAATTCAATTTTTTAGATCTCAAGTATTTACTTGCTTATAAAAGTCAAAAGAAAACTTGGTTAGGTTTGTCTCCCTTTATTTTATTTCGTTTATTATTATCAAGTAAAATATCATTGGTTACTTTTGAAGATTGTTATTTATCTAATAAGCCTCATAAAGGGAAAGTTCTTTATGAAAGAAGAACCAATGTAACATATAATGCTTTTATAGAAAGTGTAGTTTTATTCAGGAAGGCCAAATGAAAATTACAGTCATAGGTAACGGCGTTATGGGCGCTGGTATAGTTGAAACAATATTAAATAACGAATTTGCAAACGAGGTAACGACATTAAATTGGTTAGCTCGCGATGTCGATAAGTTAAATGCTCGTTTTAAATTTTTGAGTAGGAAGCTTACGAAAACTGAACGAAAGCTAGGGATTGAAAAATTTAATTCAAAGGTAGTGTTATCAAAAATAACATTGTCAGATAGTTTTGATACTATCATAGGAAGCGAAATAGTTATCGAGGCTGTTTCAGAAGATATGAATGTTAAAAAAGAAATTATCAAGAAGGTTTCTCCATATATAGATCAAAATGCTATCCTAGCTACAAACACCTCGTCTTATTCAATTACTGAACTTGCCGCACAGACAAATTTTCCTGAACAATTTGTAGGGCTTCATTTTTTTAATCCTGCTCCTATTATGAATTTGGTAGAAATTGTGCGAGGTTTGACTACAAGTGAAGATGTTATTCGCCAAGCGGAATCGTTATCTTTACGTATTAATAAACATCCAGTTATAGTAAACGAAGCACCAGGTTTTATAGTAAATAGAATGTTGATACCGATGATTAATGAAGCTATCTCTATATACGCTGAGGGAATCGCCGACTTAGAGGAAATTGATACTGCTATGAAATTAGGGGCTAATCACCCTATTGGACCGTTTGCTTTGTCTGATTTGATTGGAAATGACGTTGTATTATCTATTCTAAGTACTTTATATACAGAAACTGGAGATTCTAAATATCGACCACACACGTTGTTGAAAAAATATGTAAGAGCTAGAAGGTTAGGTAGAAAAACTAAACAAGGTTTTTATTCGTATTAATATGCTCTGTTTATTATTTATAAATACATTGAATGATTTTACTTTAATGATACAGTGAAAGCAGAATTATCAAGGAGTACAATATAGTGTATCATGGAGAAATGACAAACATGATAAAAAAAAATAAAGAACTGCTATTTCTTTCTATCATCTTCGTTTTGGTTTTTTTGTTTAGACTTTTAGTGGCAAATAGTTTTAACCAACCTTTCATATTTGGTGATGAGTTGTCATATAAGACGATGGCTTATGCTTTCCATCAGTATGGGGATTTTTATCACATACAATCGGAAAAAATGGCTCACACAGTCGATATTCCCAACTTTTTATATCCGCTGTTAATATCTTCTTCATTTTATTTTGTTGATTTTTTACACGTAATAAAAATAATAAATGTTTTTCTTTTAACACTTTCTATAATCCCCGCATACTACATATTAAAGGACCTGAATTGTAAATATCGTTTATTTGGTATTATTTTAATTGCATTATTACCTGGTTCCAATTATTCATTGTCCGTAATGCCTGAGTCTATGTATGCAACCATATTTCTATTCTTAATTATGTTTGCCATGAGAGCATTTAATAGAAAATCATCCGTATATACAGTATCATTTTCTTTACTAACCGGTCTTTTGTTTTTGACAAAACCACACGCTATATCTGTGATTGTCTCACTGGTCATTTTTCTTGTTATGATAATAGTTGTTAGATTAAATCAGAATAGACATAGTGAAGCATTGGTTTTTTTAAAACAGTTAGGGCTAATGATATTTACTATACCTGTTGTAATAGTGATCATGTCTTATATTTTTGGTGGAAGTCTTTCATTTGGCGTATATTCAAATGTAACTGATATTAAGCATGCTTTCGATTTAAATGCTGCTTTTATCAATGCGACTGGTCATATATTTACAATTTTGTTTTCATACTCGATACCTTTGTTTTTTATTCTTTGGTATTTAGTGAATCATAATTATAGTGATTCAAGTAAAGACGAAGATAAGCTGTTGAATTTTTCTTTATTGACATTGCTTTTTTTCGCGTCAGTTTTTGCGATGGTTGTCAAATATACCACGGATATTGGTCCTATGGAGCACTATGCTCGTATACATGCCAGATATTATTATTACGTATATCCATTGTTTATAATTTCATTTTTTGTTTTCTATGAAAGGCTACGTTTAACTATAAGTAAAAGCTCTGTTTTTTTTCTTTTGCTTTATATTCTATTGATTTCAGTTTTATGCGTATTGTTCGTATATAATAATAGCGACAATGTCGGATTTATCACAGATAACATACAGTTTGCTTGGTTTCTAAAATTATCACCGACCATTATTTCGCTTATTTTATTTATAGTGATTATAGCTTTTTCGCTTACAGCTTTTGTGAAAAGTAATCTGAAGTTATTTTTTTCTGTCCTCCTTTTTATATCAATGCTTTCAAACTTTGGATATGTTGAAATGGCAAAGAGATATCATCATGCAAACGCTACTGCTGATTATATTAAGAGTGAGAAAATAGAGAGTGAGTTGAAGAAGTTGGAGGGTAAGGAAGTCGCCATTGTGCAAGTTAACGGATATGGAGTTTTGATGAATACGTTATTTTGGTCATCGTTTCAGTTTAACTATGCCAAGCAAGTTTCATCTCTGGATTATATTTACGATGACATTCCAGTGAATACTGATGCTTTGATTGTCATCAATGAATCTACTGTCCAAATAAATGATTATACGGCTAAAAAGATTGCAGACAAGGTTTACATATACTCGCTACCTGTCGATACGGATGGATATGATTGAAGTAAATCGTAAGTGTTATGAAATCCTCTATGGCGTTATACATACGCTATAGAGGATTTATGTTATGGAGAGCATAGAAAGATTACACTCGTATTGAACGATAAGTCATCTTACAGTTTGGTGACACATATTCTCTTTGATATTATGGCGTTAGCGTCGAGGGAAATGTCACTTTGAATATAATAATGTTTACGATGATGTTTTTTATCGACTTTTGCACCATACGACAGTACATAGTCGAGTTTTATTTGTTAAACTAGTACTTACAGAAAGTATATGTTTGTATACTATAATAATTTAAAT
>NZ_JBFROW010000109.1:0-1961 GCF_041471665.1 Vibrio sp. 10N.261.51.F11
TCTTCTTTGGGTTATAAATTAAACAAAGTGTGCTCGCGCCTTGATAGCTATTGAGGTCGGCGAGCGTTTCGGACACTGGTTCTAATGCTAGAAGGTGGAGGGCTTGTTGCGCTCTATCAATCATGCATGGAATACCCAATGACCTGAGCTTACCGTTCTTTTTGGGGATGTAGATACGTTTGAGTGGTTTTGCAGAGTAAGCCTTGCGGCTCAGTTGATTGACTGCTTTCATACGGCGTACATCTGTGTTCCAGGTGACACCGTCTATTCCAGACGTTTTACTGCCTTTATTCTGAGAGGCTCGCTTAACCGCAAGAAGCTTGGCTGAGCGAGAATGAGTCAAGAGCCACTGTAAGGACTTCACCTTACCGTATTTCTTTTCTCTCGTTGCTTTTGCGATACGCATTTGAAGCTTCAATACGTGCGCTTCAACGGATTTCCAGTCGATGGACTGCCATTTAGCGCCGTCAGAAGATGCACTAATCTCTTTCGAGATCACCATTTGCTTTTCTCCTTGAATAAAGTTCTTCAAATTCTCTCGCAATGGGAGACCAGTCGGAAGTGGGCTCACTTTCGTGATCAGACATAAGTCTGTATCTGCATCATTACAATGTAGCTTTCGCTTTTTCCGACCTCCTATACCTGCATCACTATCGGCCACAAAGGCTTTCCCAAAGGGAGTGATACAGGCTTACCCTGTTCCGTATGTTACGTAAAATGTCAGCTTAGATGCCCACTATAGTGCGGAGAGTACGGCGACCACGAAAAAGTACTGTCCAACCTCTTTCCAACTCTCATTGCCTTTTGGCCACAGCGTATTAACCACTTCCGCTGCTTCATCATATAACGCACCTTGAATGGATTCACATACGTTCATCATACTGACTACCTAGCACTTACCCGAATTGTGGTTTTCAGGAGGAACGTCCTCTCACGATTCTTTTCCCACTCAGCCCAACGGCCAAGTTTCGTTACATTGTCAGATCCGCTACTTTATTCAGGATCTTAGGGTCATCTGGTGATACAGATGGTTCACTCTTGTCGTGGTGAACAACGCTTCATACGACTTCAGGTCGCACGGGCATTTCTGAGTTTGCCGAGCTACTCTGAGCCAGCTTTGTCCAGTGATTGAAAGTACATATTATCAATTTTACCGTTCGTAATTGTACACACCGTGATACCCTCCAGTATCTCGCTGCCTTGAACAACAATCTCACCTTCACTGTCCCAGACGCTACATTTTCCAGCCGTGTCCCAACCTCCTGTCTTTCCAACGAAGTTTGACAGCAAGACAGGTACATCAAGCTTCTTTGCAATACTAGATAGCAGCTCACTATCTAGTGAGAAACCTTTTTTTGAAATCAGTGCACTTACTAGGTATATATCGACATTTGCAGCCTTGGCATCGCTGTAATGCATTGGCTCTGTAAAATCGGCACAAACAGCGAGTCCAACCTTCACATTATTAACGCTAAAAAAGTAATTATCATCGCCAGCAACGCAGTAATTATTTTCTCCTTCATGAAGGTATTGCTTTTGGTAGTAATTTACCTCTCCGCTAGCATGTAAAACAACAGCCCCTATATAAGGAGTTGAGTGCTCACTTCTTAAAGGACATCCAACAATAATCGTCAAACCATTTGATACCGCAGTACTAGAAAGCTCTTCAATCAATGGTGATGAGCGATTTATTGCTAATTCTGATAATAATTCGGGTTCATAGCCTGTTAACGACAGCTCAGGGAATGTGATTATATTCGCACCTAAATGCGCTGCTTGCACACATAGCTCTTTGTGAGATTCCATGTTCACTGCAATATTTCTGCTTTTAACTCTGTATTGAGCCAAAGCAACCCTAACAACACCTTCCATATCACTGCCCTATAAGCACTATATAACAACAGCTTACAATAACATCTAGTAGCCCCCATTCATAAGAAAAAGGGCTCTTCTCCGCTTAG
>NZ_JBFROW010000110.1:0-8555 GCF_041471665.1 Vibrio sp. 10N.261.51.F11
GAGGCGGCATTATAGAGATGTTCATCACATTGGCAAGTGTTTATTAAAGAAAGATGCAAAAATAACGATTACATGGCGAATAAACACTCAAAGCCTTATTTGTGCAAGTTTAACTACAGAGTACTTACAAAATAACCACAGACTTATCCACAATTGATCTAATTTTCATCCTAGAAAACAAAAAAGCTGCCTCATGGCAGCTTTTTAAATGGCAACGAGTCTAAATCCCAGAACCATATTGCTCTCCATCATCTTCATGGAGACCACATTCGCGTTTCAACCCATTAAAACGAGTTTCCTCTTCAGTCATACCCGGTTCCCACTTCTTAGTTGTATGTGTATCTCCAACAGAAAGGTAACCCTGCTCTCGAAGCGGGTGATAACCGAGACCATGCTCTTCTAGGTAATAGTGAACATCTTTATTCGTCCAATCGATTACCGGCAAAAATTTAAACACACCATTTTGGATAGATAAGATTGGCAAATTTGCACGCGATTGAGATTGCTCTCTTCTTAAACCGGAAAACCATGTCCCAGCCTCGAGCTCATCCAACGCTCTTCTCATCGGTTCAACTTTATTAAGCTTGTTGTACTTCTCTATCCCTTCTATACCTTGATCCCAAAGTTTTCCATATTGCGCTTCTTGCCAATTAGGGCTCTGTTGGGCGCGAAAGACTTGAAGGTTTAGAGTCAACTTCTGACTTAACTCATCAATAAAGCGATAGGTCTCCGGAAATAGATACCCTGTGTCAGTCAAAATAACCGGAATATCTGGTTTTGCTTGGGTCACTAGGTGCAACATCAATGCTGCTTGGATTCCGAAACTAGAAGACACAACATGTGTCCCTTCTAAATTATCTAAAGCCCACTTAACTCTTTCTAATGCGGTTAGCTGCTCTAACTCTGCGTTGATTTGTCCAAGACGAAGTATTTGCTCCGTCTTAGTCAATGCGAGTAGCTCTGCTAACTTCAATTTTGAAGCGACAGAATTATGCATGCAGATCCCTCTTGGAAATGATCACCTCTTCGATGATGCCAGCTCGGATTGTAAAATCACCGAACCCTTCTTTGTCGTTGCGTTCTGTAGCCCAACGTCCCACCAGCGCATCAATCTCTTCTAAGATCTGAGCTGATGTGATGTTCTCTTTATACATCTTAGGGATACGAGTTCCGGCCTTGTTGCCACCTAGGTGCATGTTGTAACGCCCCGGAGCCTTACCCACTAAACCAAGTTCAGCCAACATTGCACGACCACAACCGTTTGGACAACCTGTGATTCGAAGGATGATGTTATCTTCTTCTGGTAATCCATGTTTTTTCAGAATGTCTTCAACATCCGTTACAAACTCAGGAAGAAAGCGCTCAGCTTCTGCCATTGCTAAAGGACATGTTGGGAAAGCCACACACGCCATTGAGTTTTTACGTTGCTCTGAAACAGCATCATCCATCAAGCCATATTGACGCGCCAGTTTTTCAATCTTGGCCTTTTGACTCGTCGACACACCCGCAACAATTAGGTTTTGGTTTGCAGTCATGCGGAAGTCACCTTTGTGGATCTTCGCTATTTCAGCAACACCTGTTTTCAGAGCTTTACCCGGAAAATCAAGTAAACGACCATTCTCGATGAATAACGCCAAGTGGTGCTTACCATCAATGCCTTCCGCCCAACCAATGCGATCACCACGGCCAGTAAACTCATAAGGACGGCTTTCAGAAAATTCTACGCCTGCACGCTTTTCTACTTCTGCTTTGAATACATCAATACCAACACGGTCTAGTGTGTATTTGGTTTTTGCATTCTTACGGTTTGAACGGTTACCCCAGTCACGCTGAGTCGTTACCACCGCCGCTGCTACATCTAACGTTTTATCTAATGGCACAAAACCAAAGTCGTCAGCTTTACGTGCATAAGTAGAGGTATCACCATGTGTCATAGCAAGACCGCCACCGACTAACACATTAAAGCCCACCAGCTTTCCGTCTTCAGCAATAGCAACAAAGTTAAGATCGTTAGCATGGACGTCCACATCATTTTGCGGAGGAATGACAACCGTCGTCTTGAACTTACGCGGTAGGTAGTTGCTACCAAGGATAGGTTCTTCATCCGTTGTTTCTAGTTTTTCACCATCTAACCAGATTTCTGCATAAGCACGAGTCTTCGGTAATAGATGTTCACTGATCTTTTTCGCCCACTCGTAAGCTTCTTGATGAAGTTCAGATTCAACCGGGTTTGTCGTACATAGAACATTTCGGTTTACATCACCCGCTGTCGCAATTGAATCAATGCCAATGCTATTTAGCGTTTGGTGCATCAACTTAATGTTCGGCTTCAAGACACCGTGGAACTGAAACGTTTGACGAGTTGTTAGACGAATTGAACCGTAAGAGGTACTTTCGTCTGCGAACTTATCAATCGCCAACCACTGCTTAGGGGTAATGATGCCACCAGGCATACGAGCACGAAGCATGACGTTATGTAACGGTTCGAGCTTTTGTTTGGTACGTTCGTTACGAATATCACGGTCGTCTTGTTGATACATACCGTGGAAACGAATCAACTGAAAGTTATCAGCAGTAAAGCCACCTGTTATGCGGTCTTGGAGATCTTGTTCAATCGTACCGCGTAGGTTATTACTTTCACGCTTAAGACGCTCATTGTCAGCCAAAGGTCCAAGTACTTGACCTAGCACTTCTTGCTCTATTACTTGCTTGCTCATTAGTACACATCCCTTTGGTAACGTTTCGCTTTACGTAAATCATTAATATATTGTTCAGCTTGCTCGCGGCTCTGGTTGCCATGCTTTTCCGCTATCGAAACTAACGCTTCATGAACATCTTTAGCCATTCGAGTCGCATCGCCACAGACATAGAGGTACGCGCCCTCTTGCAGCCATTGCCACACCTGCTCTGCTTGTTCGATTAAACGGTCCTGAACATAAACCTTTTCTTTTTGGTCACGGCTAAAGGCAACATCGAGCTTAGTTAGCGCGCCAGACTTGAGGTACTTTTGCCATTCAACTTGGTATAAGAAATCTTGAGTAAAGGTACGGTCACCAAAGAACAACCAGCTTTTTCCTTCAGCATCATTGTTTTCACGCTCTTGAACAAAACTGCGGAACGGTGCGATACCGGTACCCGGGCCGACCATGATGATTGGTGTATTGTCGTCTTGTGGTAATTTGAAGTTATTGTTGTTCTCAACAAACACCTTCACTTCACCACCCTCTTCAAGACGTTGAGCTAAGAAGCTAGAAGCTCCGCCTAAACGAGACTCTTCGCCTTTTTGGTATTCAACCAAACCAACCGTCAAGTGAACTTCTTCATCTACTTCTGCTTGGCTTGATGCAATAGAATAGAGACGCGGTGTCAGCTTACGTAACAGGCCAATTAACTCATCAGCCGATAGCTTAGTTTTCTTCTCAGCTAAAACATCGACAACTTGAGTATTACCCGCGTATTCACGAAGCTTGTCTTTATCTTCCACCAGCTTGATTAACTTCTTGCTGCCCGATAACTCAGCAAACTTAGTCACAAGTTGAGGGTTTGAAGTGGTAATCTCAAATTTACTCACTAGCGCACTATGGATAGATAGATTCTCACCATCGACATCGACACTTTCGATACCCGATAACCCAACCTTAGAAAGAATCTGATTTGCGAGTTCTGAACTGTTTTCATACCATACGCCTAGCGCATCGCCGGGTTGGTAGGTAATGCCCGACTCATCAAGATCAATCTCGATATGACGAACATCTTTACCCGAGTCACGACCCGTGATCTTTTGACTGGTTAATAGTGTCGCTGTATATGGATTTTGTTTGGTGTATTGCGAATGACCGGCGGCCGCTTGACCGACTGGTAATTGAACCACATCGGCTTCAGTGCCTGTCGATAGCGTCTCTTTTACTTGCTCTAATGCTTTAGCGCGCCATTCCGTTGCTGATTCTTCGTAATCAACATCACAATCAAGACGATCGACAAACGATTTCGCACCAAGCTTAGCGAGGAAGTTATCGAAGTCTTTAGCCGTTTGGCAGAAGAACTCATAGCTTGAGTCACCTAAACCAATCACACCGTATTGTAGGTTTGATAATTTTGGCGCTTTCTTCGATTGAAGGAATTCATGCAACTCAATCGCGTTATCAGGGGCTTCGCCCTCACCATTGGTTGAAGCGACGAAAATGACGTGTGTCTCTTTGGCTAAGTTCTTACCTTTATAATCACTCGCATCGAAAAGCTCGACGGCGATACCTAAGGCTTTTGCTTCTGCCTCTAGCGATTCAGCGACGCCTTTAGCATTACCGGTTTGAGAAGCGAAGATAATGCTGAGCTTACCCGCTGGCTTAGCCGCTACTGCAGCGGCCGCTTGAGCGATTGGCGCAGCAGCACCGACAGGCTGAGCTTGGCTCACTCCCCAAAGGTAACCACTGACCCATGCCAGTTGCTGTGAAGACAGTTCAGAAACAGTTTGCTGAAGATGACCCAATTGTTGGTCATTAAGTGGTGCTGCTAGCCCAGGTAACTCATTAGCCCCAGACTGTGCATTATTGTTTTGTGAAGACTCTTTCTTATTTAAAGACATGGTCACGACATCCCTAATCATTGCGTGACGATAGATTAACCACTCCTTTTAATAACAAGAAAGAATAGAAAAGTATGTTTTATAACTTTTTGGAAGTAAAAACCGATTGAAACGTAAATTGACTTACTGGTTTTCAATACGCACTTGCTGAAAGCCAACCGCCATTGCCGACTTAGATGCTAGGTCTAAATCCGCGTAATGACACTCTTCGCCATGAACATCAGTAAGCAGAACAAAGCCACCGCCCATATGACGAAACTCCACAACCCAAGACCCTTCTTGAATTGAGGGCTCTATAATGGCTTCAACTAACAGGTTTTCTCTATATAAATTTCGTAATTCATTGAGTGTCATATTCCATCCCTTGCTTTGACCTCACTACATAGACCTTATAAGAATAGACGCAAATTAGCTCTCTGTATTAAGGATGGTCGAAAGTGATGAATGTGCTAACTAATTCCAGAAAGATATATACCCAAGTAACCAATAGATATAAAAAAACGCCACTTAATAAAGTGGCGTTCTTAAAATTCGTTCTAAATTTGTTTTATATGCCCTAGAAGCGCACTTCAGCACCGGCAAACCAACCATCGACCATGACAAAGCTTTTGCCTAGTTCTGAGCTAAAGAACTCATCCGAATCTAAATCGATAACACGGTAACCACCACGCAGGGCAATTTCAGATTCTGATACAGGGATTCGGTACTGAACACCCGCCATCAAGTCAGTGCTCTTGATACCACTGCTATCACCGAACTCCATCGTACCAATGATATCGAAGTTGGTGTCCGGCACATTGATCTCTGCGTTACCGTAGAAGCTCCACGTGAACTCATCAAACGTCGATGTTTTCGCACCCGTCGCTTTTGGTTCAATGTAATTAGAGTTTGAGTATTGAGTAAACGTCACACCAGCATCGAAGTTCATCAACTTGTGCTCTAACAACGTGTAATAGAAGGTGTAATCGTACTTATCGAAAGCCAATGAATCTGCATCAACAGAAGTATAGCGAAAGCTAGCGTTTGGTAGCATCGGGGCATTATGCTCAAATGCGAAATACAACGAAGGTGAGTTAGAGTCATCATCTTGTCTAACTTCGTTTAGCTTTGTACTTCCCCACCACATATCGGCACCGACTTTAGCCGTGTAAGAAAACTCTTCTTCAGCAGACACTGCCGAGCTTAAAGATAGCATTCCCACTAAAGCAATTAATGGCATTTTATTCATTTGAGATAGCTCCAATTCCATATCGTTGTGCTAATTGTATGCACATTCATAGATTATTGGGGAAAATTCTATCACACATCTTAAATTCTCAAACGATAAACCGCTGACGATCAAAGATTTGACGACACCATGACCTTAGTAACGTCTTTGGTTAGAACTGTGTACAAAGTTTTTGAAAAACCACACACCGATTGCAATCACGATCAACCAAGGCAGTAACTTAAACACGACGCCCATCATACCTAAGACCAACATGACTAATAACGCCACTCCGGTTGCAGCCAATACCGTCATAAACGTGATACCAGTGACAAGTAGAGTCGCAACGAAAATAAGAACAAATATTAATTCAAACATAATGGTCTCCCTAATGAGTTAATGACCTATCTTTCCTACTTTCTAACATTGCAGCTTCCATACCAAGTATGCCAACCCTATAAAATCCTTATTTATCAGATAAATAAAAAGCCACACATCTTCATGCGTGGCTTTTCGGAAACTTGTAGTGGTAAATTTAGCCTCTAATGGCGAATTTAACCTTAAGTTTTTAACTTAGAGGGAGCTTAAACATTTAGCTCTTTAGGGATCTTAGCCAATGCTGTTTGCATCACTTCGATACCCGCACCTTTCTTATGTGCGTTTTCACTGATATAGCGACGCCATTGTCTTGCACCTGGCATACTTTGGAACAAACCAAGCATATGACGAGAGATGTGGCCTAAGCTCGCGCCATTTGAAAGTTCACGTTCGATGTATGGGTACATTTCTTCAACCACTTGTGAGCGCTTCTTGATTGGCGTGTCTAAACCAAAGATCTGTTGATCAACTTCAGCCAAAATAAATGGGCTATGGTAAGCCTCACGACCAATCATCACACCATCAAGGTGTTGCAAGTGCTCCTTAGTTTGCTCAAGAGTAGTAATGCCACCATTCACGGCAATCACCAGATCAGAAAAGTCTTTCTTGATTTGGTATGCACGATCGTAATCTAGAGGCGGGATCTCACGGTTCTCTTTCGGGCTAAGGCCACTCAACCACGCTTTACGCGCGTGAATAGTAAATTGCTCACAGCCACCTTTTTCAGAAACCGTCGAAACAAACTTAGTTAGAAACTCATAAGAGTCTTGGTCATCGATACCGATACGCGTTTTCACGGTAATTGGAATATCAGTGACTTCTTTCATCGCTGAAACACAATCTGCCACCAACTCGGGCTCAGCCATCAAGCATGCACCAAATCGACCATTCTGAACTCGGTCTGAAGGGCAACCTACGTTAAGATTCACTTCATCATAACCGCGTTCACCAGCAAGCTTGGCACAAGCAGCAAGATCAACCGGGTTTGAACCACCGAGTTGAAGTGCAAGAGGATGTTCTTGCTCGTTATATTCTAGGAAGTCGCCCTTACCATGTAAGATCGCGCCCGTTGTTACCATTTCCGTGTACAGAAGAGTCTGCTGAGAAAGCAAACGGTGAAAGTAACGACAGTGGCGGTCAGTCCAATCGAGCATGGGTGCAACAGAAAGTCGGTTACTAGCGTATTTACTGGTTTTATTAGTGTTTGTCATGATTCAGCCTCAATTAATACTGTACAAACATACAGTGAATTACCTAGAATTAAACGGAATTACTTCCTGTAGTACCCCTCAAGTACCCCTTTAGGAGTTGGACAATGGCAAGTTATACCATCGAGACCAGAAAGCTAAAAAGCGGTGAACCAAGGTTCAAGGTAACAATCATCGTTAAAAAGAATTCGCGCATTATACACAGGGAAAGCAAAACTCTAAAAAAGAAAGCACTCGCCAAAGCTTTCGGTAAAAAAAGGGTAGCTGAACTAGAAGCTCAAGGGGTACTCAATCAGCCAAAAACAGTCCCCCTTTCGGTACTCCTCGATTTATTCATGGCCGAAAGAGATCTTTGGGACAATACAGGCCGCACCAAACGCTATGTGATTAAGATGCTTAGGGATTGCGACATCGCCCAAGTTGAGAGTAATCAGCTACGAACTAGCGACTTAATCGAGCACTGTAAAAACAGAAGAGGCGCAGGAGCCAAACCCGCAACGATTTATCATGATATTGCTTACTTACGTTCTGTAATGAAAAAGTCTAAGCCTGTCTTCAACATCGATACCAATCACCAGATATTTGATGAAGCCGTACCCGTTCTGATTGATATGGGGTTAGTTGGTAAGAGTCAGAAACGAACACGTCGCCCTACTTCCGAAGAACTGAAGCTATTAAAGCTTGGATTAGAACAACGTGAATCTTTCCGACCAAACGGCACAACTCGAATCCCATTCACTGACATTCTAGAATTCAGCATTCTTACTTGTATGCGGATTGGTGAAGTCTGCAAGCTGCGTTGGGAAGACCTCAACCAAGAACATAAAACGATACTCGTTAGAGATAGAAAAGACCCAAGGAAGAAAGAAGGTAATCATATGATAGTGCCGTTGCTTGGCGAGTCATTTGAGATCGCACTTAAACAACCCAACAAAGGTGAACTTATTTTCCCGTACAACCCACGAAGTGTTAGCGCAGGGTTTCAACGGGTACGAAATGAGTTATGCATTGAAGACTTGAGGTATCACGATTTGCGAAGAGAAGGAGCAAGCCGCTTATTCGAAAAAGGCTATTCTATTGAAGAAGTTGCTCAGGTGACCGGACATAGGAATCTGAACATTCTTTGGCAAGTTTATAGGCTTTGTTGCGTAATTCAATGTAACTAAATCAAGAACCTACG
>NZ_JBFROW010000111.1:0-11112 GCF_041471665.1 Vibrio sp. 10N.261.51.F11
AAATAATGGTGCGGTCGGAGAGACTTGAACTCTCACACCTCTCGGCGCCAGAACCTAAATCTGGTGCGTCTACCAATTCCGCCACGACCGCAGCAAATCTTTATAGTCATACTGAATATTGGTGATTCAATAAAACGTTGTCTTTTCTTTCTCGAAGAAAGAATGGTGGCTACTGCGGGATTTGAACCTGCGACCCCATCATTATGAGTGATGTGCTCTAACCAACTGAGCTAAGTAGCCATCTGAGAGCGAGACAATATAATATAATCTTGCTTTCAATGC
Source organism: Vibrio sp. 10N.261.51.F11 (assembly GCF_041471665.1). Taxonomy (NCBI): domain Bacteria; kingdom Pseudomonadati; phylum Pseudomonadota; class Gammaproteobacteria; order Vibrionales; family Vibrionaceae; genus Vibrio; species Vibrio sp. 10N.261.51.F11. The sequence continues at coordinate 283 of NZ_JBFROW010000111.1, forward strand.
CATTATCTTTTTAAAGATAATTACACTTTAAATAGTGGCTGGGCTACCTGGATTCGAACCAGGGAATGCCGGCATCAAAAGCCGGTGCCTTACCGCTTGGCGATAGCCCAACAATGATATCTTAAAGACATCTCAATATGGTGCGGTCGGAGAGACTTGAACTCTCACACCTCTCGGCGCCAGAACCTAAATCTGGTGCGTCTACCAATTCCGCCACGACCGCGTTATTTCCTAAAAACTCTTTGTTACTAAAGACAAACTTTAATATCAAATAGAGTGCTTAGGAAATGGTGGCTACTGCGGGATTTGAACCTGCGACCCCATCATTATGAGTGATGTGCTCTAACCAACTGAGCTAAGTAGCCATTTCCATATTGTTGCTCATTTCGAAACGTTGCCGCTTCGCTGTGAACGGGGCGCATTATGCGGAGTTGAGTGAAACCCGTCAACTTTTTTTTTGAATAAATCGCGAATAAACATCTGTTCGGTTTCTTTTTAGGCAAAGAGGCGTATTTGTCGACAAAAAACAGGTCTAAAAGGCGATATATATAGGAAGTTAAGTTTCTGGTGAGGGACAATTTAGAAAGGGGAAAAACAAAAAGGCCAGTGAATTCACTGGCCTTTTTTCTAGATGTTTAATCAGAATTATACATTGAAGCGGAAGTGAACAACGTCACCATCTTTAACGATGTATTCTTTACCTTCAAGGCGCCATTTACCTGCGTCTTTCGCACCGCTCTCACCATTAAATTCGATGAAGTGATCGAATCCAACAACTTCAGCACGGATGAAACCTTTCTCGAAGTCTGTGTGGATCTTACCCGCTGCTTGTGGCGCAGTTGCACCTACAGGGATTGTCCAAGCACGAACTTCTTTAACACCAGCTGTGAAGTAAGTCTGAAGAGTCAGTAGTTCGTAACCAGAGCGGATCACTCGGTTAAGACCTGGTTCTTCGATACCCATATCCGCAAGGAACTCTTCGCGATCTTCGTCATCAAGCTCAGAAAGCTCTGATTCGATTGCTGCACAAACAGCAACAACAACGTTGTTTTCGTTTTCTGCGTATTCACGAACAGCGTCTAGGTATGGGTTATTTTCAAAACCATCTTCTGCAACGTTTGCGATGTACATTGTTGGCTTAAGCGTTAGGAAGTTTAGGTAGCCGATTGCTGCCGCTTCTTCTTTGCCAAGTTCAACAGTACGTGCCATACCACCTTCAGTTAGAACTGGAAGTAGCTTTTCTAGTACAGTGATTTCGAATTTAGCGTCTTTGTCGCCGCCTTTCGCTTTCTTCGCGTTACGTTGAATTGCACGCTCACAGCTGTCTAAGTCAGCCAGCGCAAGTTCTAGGTTGATCACTTCGATATCTTCAATTGGAGATACTTTGCCAGCAACGTGAACAATGTTTTCATTTTCAAAGCAGCGTACAACGTGACCGATAGCGTCAGTTTCACGGATGTTAGCTAGGAATTTGTTACCAAGACCTTCACCTTTAGATGCGCCAGCAACTAGGCCCGCGATATCTACGAATTCCATTGTCGTTGGAAGGATCTTCTGTGGATTAACAATTTTTGCTAATGCATCTAAGCGTAGATCTGGAACCGGAACGATACCTGTGTTTGGTTCGATCGTACAAAATGGAAAGTTTGCTGCTTCGATGCCTGCTTTAGTCAGTGCGTTAAACAGAGTTGACTTACCAACGTTTGGTAGACCAACGATGCCACATTTAAAACCCATGATATAAACCTTATTCTGCTTTGAACGTATGTAAGCGATTTTGTGCTTTTGGTAGGCCATCTTTTAATAAGATGTCTAGGCTGCGAACCGATTCGTCAACGACGGCCTCGATACACTCTTGCTCTTTTTGAGGAGCTTTGCCTAATACATAACCTGCAACTTTATCTTTGTGTCCTGGATGGCCGATGCCTAATCTAAGACGATAGAATTCTTTATTGTTACCCTGCTTGCTGATGATGTCTTTCAGACCATTATGTCCGCCATGACCACCACCTTTTTTAAACTTTCCAATACCAGGAGGCAGATCTAACTCATCGTGAGCGACCATGATCTCTTCTGGTTTAATTTGGTAGAACTTTGCTAAGGCTGCAACTGCTTTGCCTGACAAGTTCATAAAAGTCGTTGGGATCAGCAAACGAAGATCTTCACCGTGAACCATGATACGACCCGTTAGGCCAAAGAACTTTGGTTCGTTCTTTAGTGTCACGTTATGTACACGCGCTAATTCTTCAACTACCCAAGCGCCCGCGTTGTGGCGAGTTTTGGCGTATTCTGGACCTGGATTAGCCAGTCCAACGAGAAGTTTTATTTGTTGGCTCAAGGTATGGATCTCTCTTGGGATTTCAAAAAGCGCCGTATGATATCACAGTTTATGAAAAAGGTGCGAGCTAGCTGATAGCTGCGCGATTATTCCTGTTTGTGATAACTAGCAGTGCAATATTACTCAGACATAAAAAAAGCACTTCATTGACTGAAGTGCTTAATATCTTTCTCTCGCGTGTTTCTAAAACCAAGCTTTTGTAAAAAAAGCTATTGGGCTTTGATTAGTTGAACATCGCTGAGATTGATTCTTCGTTGCTGATACGACGAATCGCTTCAGCAAGCATGCGAGAAAGGCTAAGTGTTGTCACTTTACCCGTCGCAGCCATCTCTGGAGATAGAGAGATAGAATCCGTTACGATAACTTGGTCTAGAACAGAGTTCTTGATGTTGTTCGCAGCAGTACCAGAGAAAACAGCGTGAGTTGCGTAAGCGAATACACGCTTAGCACCGCGCTCTTTAAGCGCTTCAGCTGCTTTACATAGTGTGCCACCCGTATCGATCATGTCATCAACGATAACACAGTCACGACCTTCAACATCACCGATTAGGTTCATTACTTCAGAAACGTTAGCACGTGGACGACGCTTATCAACGATAGCGATGTCAACATCACCTAGCGCTTTAGCCGTTGCACGAGCACGTACAACACCACCAAGGTCTGGAGAAACCACTACTGGGTTTTCTAGGCCACGGTTAGCCATGTCTTCTAGAAGAACTGGAGTGCCGAAGATGTTATCAACAGGTACATCGAAGAAGCCTTGGATTTGCTCTGCGTGTAGGTCGATAGTAAGAACGCGGTCAACGCCAACGTTAGAAAGGAAGTCTGCAACAACTTTTGCAGTAATTGGCACACGAGCAGAACGTACACGACGATCTTGACGGGCATAACCGAAGTAAGGGATTACAGCAGTAATACGGCCAGCAGAAGCACGGCGCATTGCGTCAATCATTACCACCAATTCCATAAGGTTGTCATTGGTTGGTGCACAAGTTGATTGAATCAGGAATACATCGCTACCACGAACGTTTTCATTGATTTGAACAGCGACTTCGCCATCAGAAAAACGGTCTACAGTAGCATCGCCAAGAGAGATGTATAGACGATCAGCAATACGTTGGGCTAGTTCAGGTGTTGCGTTACCAGCAAATAGCTTCATATCAGGCACGGTGGAAACCTCGGGTTGCGTCCAGTTTTAAATAGATTGTGGGTGGGCTGATTGGTATTCAGCCAGAGTTTCTTTTAAAGGAGAAATGTTTCTTCCTTTCGCTACGAAAGCGGAAACTGTGTCAGGCAGTTGTTCTCGCACCAATTCGGCTTCTTTTTTGCTGTTAAATTCAGCAAAAACGCACGAACCTGTACCAGTCAATCTCGACGGCGCGTATTGTAGCAGCCATGAAAGTTGCTTATCAACCTCTGGGTACAGCATTCGCACAATTTTTTCGCAATCGTTTACGTATTCTTGCTCTAGAAGCGTTGCTAGCGCTCGCTTTGGCGTATTTCGAGTTAATTCTGAATGTTTGAATATGTCTGCAGTTGCTATGCTCACTTGAGGTTTGGCGACTAGATACCATTTTTCATCCGGATTAGCTGGTGACAATTGTTCTCCAACCCCTTCAGCAAAGGCGGCGTGGCCTCGAACGAAGACAGGAACGTCAGCACCAAGCTTCAAACCGATCTCGGCGAGTTGATCGTCTGACAGGTTGAGTTGCCATAAATAATTCAGAGCGACCAACACGGTTGCTGCATTTGAAGAGCCTCCGCCAATACCGCCACCCATAGGCAGTACTTTCTTGAGTTCAATATCGGCACCGAAACAGGTTGAGGTATATTGCTGTAGCGCAGTAGCGGCTTTCCAGATCAGGTTGTCTTCAAGTGCTACCCCAGGGATTTCTGGTGTGATTGTTATCGAGCTAGTTTCTGAGTTTGCGGTAACCGTCAGTTCATCACCAAAATCGACAAACTGAAATAAAGTTTGAAGTTCGTGATAGCCATTGTCACGTCGACCAGTGATATAGAGAAATAAATTCAGTTTAGCCGGAGAAGGCCAATGGGTTGGCGTTGTTATCATCTTTTCAGTGTCCACTTCGAAACTACAATGTTGATTTTGTTATTGTCTTGCTTGAATGACAATCGAGTAGGGAGTGGGATTATCTCTACCTTAGTGTTGTCTTCACCCGATAGTTGCTTATTCGGCATCTCTGTATTGCGATAGTTAGCAAAACTCAGTGTCCATAATTGGTTGCTGACTTGTTTGGTGAGAGATTCAAGCGTGTTGGTCGTGTTCAATTGGTAGCTATCGGCTTGGTCTGGAATGCCAAGGAACCATTGTGGCAGGTGATCAATAGGGATCTGTAAACCTGTCAGCTGCTCAACCAAGACTGAAGCGCTCGCATGAGTAAATACTTGATCGCCATAGGTCACGACTTTTGCACCCGATGGATCTATGGTTAGGTTCAGTGCAGTTTGACCGAGAAAAGTAGTGAGCCTTAATTGACTTTGATTTGGTGAATGTTTCCAAATGAAATTTAGGCTTTGACGTTGCTCTGGAGAAATGTAAGCGAGCTTGCCTGAGGCTTGATAGTTGTCTATCTGTAAAAGCCGATCTTGATGACTTTGCCATTCAACGCTGGTTGGTTGTTCTGGGATAGACGAGCAACCCACCATAGTTATGGCCATAAAAATAAGAGACGCGATTTTGAGAAGCTTGCTCATGTTTGCTCACAACTTGTTCAAATTTATCTAAAAAACGCTTCAACTATAGCATTGAATTCACGAACTCAGGAAAACAAATCCCGCTTGCTCTTTAAATAGAGCCATGCATCAAGTAAAATTCGCCCCTTGTTTCCATTCCCTGATCGAGAACTTCTGATACATGTCTTTGCTTGCCGTAGGTATCAATCACAATACAGCGTCGGTTGAATTGCGAGAAAAAGTCGCTTTTGGTCCAGATAAATTATCTGAGGCACTCAAGCAACTTAACGCAAATGCACACGTGAATGGAAGTGTCATACTTTCTACCTGTAATCGAACTGAAGTGTATTGCGACGTTAAAGGCGTGGCTAAAAACAAACTCATCGATTGGTTGTCGGTTTTCCATCAAGTTAGCCCAGAAGAGCTAAAGCCAAGCCTTTATATCCATGAAGAGCAGGCGGCGATTAAACACTTAATGCGCGTTGCTTGTGGTTTGGACTCTTTAGTCTTGGGTGAACCGCAGATCTTAGGTCAGGTGAAGCAAGCGTATACGGACTCGCGAGAGAACAAATCCGTTGATGCTTCAATGGAAAAACTATTCCAGAAATCATTTTCTGTTGCGAAGCGTGTTCGAACTGAAACTGAAATCGGCGGAAGCGCGGTTTCTGTAGCTTACGCAGCCTGTACCTTAGCCAAGCATATTTTTGAATCCATCGCAGATTCAACCGTGTTACTGGTTGGTGCGGGTGAAACCATTGAGCTGGTGGCTAAGCACCTTTCGGCGAATGGCTGTACAAAAATGATTGTGGCGAACCGAACTCGAGAACGTGCTCTAGGGCTAGCAGAAGAATTTGGTGCTGAAGTGATCAGCCTGAATGAGATCCCTGATCATCTTCATCGAGCGGACATCGTAATTAGCTCAACCGCAAGTCCATTGCCTATTATCGGTAAGGGTATGGTTGAGACTGCTCTAAAAACAAGAAAGCATCAGCCGATGTTATTGGTTGATATTGCCGTTCCACGTGATGTGGAATCGCAGGTTGGTGATCTAAATGATGCCTACCTTTATTCGGTTGATGATTTGCAGTCGATTGTTGATGGCAATATCGAACAACGTAAAGTTGAAGCGATTCAAGCTGAAGCGATCGTCAGTGAAGAAAGTGCCGCGTTCATGAGTTGGATGCGCTCTTTACAAGCGGTAGACAGTATTCGAGATTACCGTAAATCGGCTAACGAAATCCGCGAAGAATTATTAAGTAAAAGTTTACAATCGCTTGCCGCTGGCGGTGACCCTGAAAAAGTTTTACTCGAGCTCAGCAATAAGCTCACAAACAAATTGATCCATGCTCCAACGCGCGCACTTCAAAGTGCAGCTGAGCAAGGAGAACCTGCAAAATTAATGGTCATTAGACAGAGTTTGGGCTTAGAAAACCCTCAATAATATTAGACCTCCAACAAGATAAGACATTATGAAAGCCTCGATTCTAGTAAAGCTTGAAACACTTGTTGAACGCTATGAAGAAGTTCAACATCTACTTGGTGATCCAGATGTAATCGGGAATCAAGACAAATTCCGTGCACTTTCGAAAGAATACTCTCAACTTGAAGAAGTGACAGCTTGCTTCCAGTCATACCAGCAAGCGAAAGAAGATCTAGAAGCTGCTGAAGAGATGGCAAACGAAGACGACGCAGAAATGCGTGAAATGGCTCAAGATGAAATCAAAGATGCGAAAGCAGCAATTGAGCGTCTGACTGATGAGCTACAGATTCTTCTTATTCCAAAAGATCCAAACGATGAGCGTAACTGTTTCCTAGAAATCCGCGCAGGTGCGGGTGGTGATGAAGCAGGTATCTTCGCGGGCAACCTGTTCCGTATGTACTCTAAGTTTGCTGAGAAGAAAGGTTGGCGTGTTGAAATCATGAGCAGCAATGCTTCTGAGCAAGGCGGCTACAAAGAGATGATCGCTAAGGTTAGTGGCGACGCTGTTTACGGCACCATGAAGTTTGAGTCAGGCGGTCACCGTGTACAACGTGTACCTGAAACCGAATCTCAAGGCCGTGTTCACACGTCAGCATGTACGGTTGCGGTTATGCCTGAGATCCCAGAAGCGGATCTTCCAGAAATCAAAGCGGGCGACCTTAAAATTGATACTTTCCGTGCATCAGGCGCGGGTGGTCAGCACGTTAACACCACGGATTCAGCAATCCGTATTACTCACTTACCAACGGGTACAGTAGTAGAGTGTCAGGACGAGCGTTCTCAGCATAAAAACAAAGCGAAAGCGATGGCTGTTCTTGCTGCTCGTATTGTTCAAGCAGAAGAAGAGCGCCGCGCGGCAGCGGTTTCTGATACACGTCGTAACCTACTAGGTTCGGGTGACCGTAGTGACCGTATTCGTACGTACAACTACCCACAAGGCCGTGTTTCGGATCACCGTATCAACCTTACAATTTACCGTCTTAACGAAGTACTTGAAGGTGACATGCAAAGCTTGCTTGATCCTGTACTTCAAGAGCACCAAGCCGATCAGCTTGCTGCACTTGCAGAGAACAACTAACCAGTATGCAGTCAGCATATACGGTTGAAAGTGCTTTAAAAGCAGCAATCGTAAAGCTTCAAGAGGGTGATAACACATCACCCTCTATTGATGCCGCGGTACTGCTTTGTCACGCCTTAGATAAACCAAGATCTTACCTACTGACTTGGCCTGAGAAGCATCTCACCTCTGAGCAAGAGTCTGAATTCAATGCCCTTCTAAAACGTCGCTTAACCGGTGAGCCTGTGGCTTACATTATCGGTGAGCGTGAGTTTTGGTCACTGCCGTTAAAAGTTTCCCCTTCTACATTAATCCCACGCCCAGATACCGAGCGTTTGGTTGAAGTAGCGTTGGATAAAACCTTTGGCAAGCAAGGCGCGATTCTCGATTTAGGGACAGGTACAGGTGCTATCGCGTTAGCATTGGCGTCTGAGATGCCGAATCGACAGGTGACGGGTATTGATCTTCGCCCTGAAGCGCAGCAGCTTGCGACAGAGAATGCACAGCGTCTCAACATCACCAATGCGACTTTTTTGCATGGTAGTTGGTTTGAGCCTTTGAGCTCTGAAGGCGTTGTGAAATTCTCTCTGATTGTTTCTAACCCGCCATACATTGAGAAGAATGATCCTCATTTGTCTCAAGGCGATGTGCGTTTTGAGCCGATCACAGCACTGGTTGCTGAAGAGAAAGGGCTTGCAGATATTCGATACATTTCTGAAAACGCACGTGGCTTTTTGGAAAATGAAGGTTGGTTAGCATTTGAACACGGCTATGACCAAGGTTTGGCAGTTCGTGAGATTATGCAGGCGCTCGGTTATCTCGATGTTGTCACAGAGAAAGATTACGGTGGTAATGACCGAGTGACATTGGGTCGTTACTGTTCATAGTTAGTGATTGTTAATCGTCTTGTGAGCAATGGATGATGAACTTGCTAAATTGATACCTTTAACTCGACAATACATTTAACCCGATAATGCATTTAACGCAGAAATACAGAGATTTTATGCAGAACTACAGAGCATTAACGGGTATTGTGAGGCTCGTGTTAACGAAAGCACATATAAAAATATAAAGGAATACCATGTACGAAGGTCTAAAACATTTTCACCTATTAACGATTGCTATAAGTGCGCTACTTCTCTCGATTCGTTTCGCTCTTATGATGGCTAACTCACCTAAGCTTAAGCATCCTTTCTTGCAGCGTTTCCCTCATATCAATGACTCGTTGCTATTGCTATCGGGTATTGGTTTGATTTTCATCACTGGCTTTATTCCATTTACACCAGCAGCACCATGGTTAACCGAAAAACTAACTTGTGTTATGGCTTACATCGCATTAGGTTTCTTTGCGCTTAAGCTAGGTAAAAACAAGCTACTGAGAGTATTCTCTTTCTTTGGTGCGCTTGGCTGGTTAGCGATGGCAGGCAAAATCGCAATGACCAAGACACCAACATTTTTCGGTTAACTATCTATGTACGAATTTTTTGATGAAGACTTTGACCAGCTAGAGTTAGCTGAAGGTGCATTGATCTTAAATAAAGCGATTAACCCAGAAACTCAAGACAGTTGGGCAGAGCAAGAGCTGGCGAGATTGTTAAAAGACGCCGAGTTTGCTTTGGTTAATGAAACCGATGAACAGCAGAAGTTTGAATCTTTTATTCGACTATTCTTTTATGAATGGGGTTTTGCTGGCGATAAAGATGCGTATTTCTCTTCGGAAAACGCGTTCATCGATAAAGTGCTTGAGAGAAAGAAAGGCATTCCAGTGAGTCTGGGGGCGATCTTTCTTTTTCTAGGTCGCAAGCTAGGCTTTCCTGTAGAGGGCGTCTCTTTTCCGACTCAATTCTTACTTAAAGTAAGTTGGTACGGGCAAGCTGCGGCCTACATTAACCCTTATAACGGTGAGTACGTTGGCGAACAAACGCTGCGAGCATGGCTAATTGGCCATGATGGCCCATTAGCTAAGGTGAAACCTGAGCACCTAGAAGTCGCCGACCACCCAACGATTATTGGTAAGTGGTTAGCCCTGCTCAAGAGTGCACTGCTGCGAGAAGAGCGTTATACACTTGCATTGAAGTGTACTGACCTTGCTTTGACGTTTGTACCTGATGACCCATATGAAATCCGTGACCGCGGTTTTATCTATCAGCAGCTAGACTGTCACCAAGTAGCCGCAACCGATTATCAATATTTTATCGACCAATGCCCAGATGACCCTGCATCTGAGTTACTGAAATCTCAAGTGAACGTCATGAACGAAAAGACAGTGGTAGTTCACTAATTAATAATTACTTAGAGAGAATATGATGGAACAAAAAACAGTTCACATTGGCGATATGCCAATTGCAAACGACAAGCCATTTACGCTATTTGCAGGCATGAACGTTCTTGAATCTCGCGATCTTGCTATGCAGATCTGTGAGCACTATGTAAAAGTAACCGAAAAGCTAGGCATCCCTTACGTATTTAAGGCGTCTTTTGATAAAGCGAACCGCAGCTCAGTTCATTCATACCGAGGTCCAGGAATGGAAGAAGGTCTTAAAATCTTCCAAGAGCTGAAAGATACTTTCGGCGTGAAGATCATTACTGATATCCACACAGAAGCTCAAGCTCAGCCTGTTGCGGATGTGGTTGATGTAATCCAACTACCTGCATTCCTAGCTCGTCAAACTGATCTTGTTGAAGCAATGGCTAAGACTGGCGCGGTAATCAACGTGAAGAAGCCTCAGTTCATGAGCCCGAATCAAGTTGGCAACATCGTTGATAAGTTCGCTGAGTGCGGTAATGACAACATCATCCTTTGTGAGCGTGGCGCTTGCATGGGTTACGATAACCTTGTTGTGGATATGCTTGGCTTTGGCGTAATGAAGAAGTCTTCAAACGGTAGCCCAATCATCTTCGACGTGACGCACTCTCTACAAATGCGTGACCCATCAGGTGCTGCATCTGGCGGTCGTCGTGAGCAAACGGTTGAACTTGCTAAAGCGGGTCTTGCTACGGGTATTGCGGGTCTGTTCATTGAAGCTCACCCAAACCCAGACCAAGCTCGTTGTGATGGCCCATCTGCGCTACCTCTAGACAAACTAGAGCCGTTCTTGAAGCAGATGAAAGCACTTGATGACCTTATCAAAGGCTTTGAGCATATTGATATTAAATAATTGAGATGGATGTGAAGTAACGGAAACGTTATTTAACAAAGTTGATCTAAGAAAGCCCAGTTCTCTGAATTGGGCTTTTTTTTAGGTTCATCGCGGATTAGCG
>NZ_JBFROW010000112.1:0-273 GCF_041471665.1 Vibrio sp. 10N.261.51.F11
TAGTTTTGAAGTCAGTATTCGTTGAGTCACACCTATTAATTTAGGTAATCAAAACTTTAAATTGAAGAGTTTGATCATGGCTCAGATTGAACGCTGGCGGCAGGCCTAACACATGCAAGTCGAGCGGAAACGACTTAACTGAACCTTCGGGGAACGATAACGGCGTCGAGCGGCGGACGGGTGAGTAATGCCTAGGAAATTGCCTTGATGTGGGGGATAACCATTGGAAACGATGGCTAATACCGCATAATGCCTACGGGCCAAAGAGGGGGA
>NZ_JBFROW010000113.1:0-406 GCF_041471665.1 Vibrio sp. 10N.261.51.F11
TGAAGTGACCCCGTAAAGTTGGACATTTCTGTTAAGCGGCTTTCAAGGCCTGAGTTCGATATTCTATCGGAGTCAGGCCTTTTAGTTTCACTTTTATACGTTTGGTATTGTAGTACTCGATGTATTCTTTAATTTGCTCTATCAGAGCATCTGCATCTTCAAAGCTTTGGTTGTGATACATCTCTGTTTTGAGTAAAGCAAAAAAGTTTTCAGCAACCGCATTATCCAAGCAGTTACCTTTTCTCGACATGCTTTGTGTTAACCCACTCTCCGCTACCTTTTTCTGATACTGTCGATGACGATATTGCCAACCTTGATCGCTATGTATAATTGGCTTTGAGTTGGGTTTGAGCTTTGATATGGCTTCCGTTAGCATATCCGTGACAAGCGGCAAGCAGGCATTTTT
>NZ_JBFROW010000114.1:0-5268 GCF_041471665.1 Vibrio sp. 10N.261.51.F11
CAAAGTGTGCTCGCGCCCTGGGGTTAATAGTGCGCTTACTTTTAAATAGATTGAACTGTAATATTTCCTTACAAATTAGAGAGTTAATTAATTGCTATATATACAGTATTTACGGAGACTTATAAGGTGAATTTCAATAACTTGCAGTATGATTCTTTACACACATCGTCTGTTTTATGCACTATTCTAATTAGAAAATATAGCTATGAATAATAAAGTAACGTTTTCATTTGTTTTTTTAATGACCCTATCGGGATGCTCCAGTCACCAGCAGCATACTCAGGTTATTGAGCAAGCCAATAGTTACGACATAGTTCATCAGTCTGGGAATAATAATCCTGATGTGAACAACAAAGTGTTACTAATTAATGAAGTCTCTATTAATGAACAGTTAGATCATATTGAAACCGGTCGTTATTTCGCCAAAGACAGCGGTGATAATACTTACTATATTTTTGATAGTAAGAATATTGATGACTCAAGTCTCGAGTTAACTAAGCTTATTGAACAGACTCGCTTAGCCAGCGATTACGGGTATGTTGGTGCTTATAACGCTATTGATACAGCTGGATTTATGGTCAGTAGTTCAACTTTGAACCCGAATACTACTCTGGCGTTAAACTCGATTAAAAATTTATATTATAGCCATTCAAAATATAATGATGAAAGATTGTTCATCATTATTACTGGTCATACCGACTCCTCAGGTTCGTGGCAATACAATAAGCAGTTATCACGAGATCGTGCCGACTCAGCGGCGCGCTACTTAATGGCACAAGGCGTTCCGAATGAAGCGTTATTACGTATGGCAGCAGGGCCTGATTACCCGATTGCTAAAAACGATAGTGTAGAAAATAAAGCGAAGAACCGTCGTGTGGAGTTCTTTATTACTCATGATGTGAATTTCATTAGTGATTACTATCGTTCAGCACCTTGCTTCTCTAATGGCTGTGAATCCAGAGAGCTTCAGGCTGTTGGTTATGCACGTGATGGCAAGGTCACGACGAACTCTCGTCACATTCCAACCGAACTGAAAACAATTCGTGTGGCGAAAGAGCCAGAAGAAGTTCGCAGTTTTGAAGCTGAAGAGTTACAGCAAGAGCGTACCCAGTCTGAAAAAAACATTCGTTATCGTTCTTTGTCGCTGCCGCCAACGCGTGGTTAAACGACACTTCGTTACATCATAGGCAAAACCAAGGTAGAAGGATTTATCTAGGTTTCGTAATTTTGGCTCTTAGTATAGATAGTTATTGGGCATGAATAAGCAATATTTTTATTATTTACTTTTAATATTGGCACTATCAGGCTGCTCTTCTCCTGAGCGTGTGGATTATATAGATAAAGAAAACCAACCAGTCGAGGGTATGCAAGAGACCGCTTTAACTCGCAAAGAAGAGGCGCTTTCTGAGGTAGAAAAGGACTTTTCTTGGGTGGCTGAAGTGGGTGATGATGAGCTGTACTTTCCTGTTGAGAAGACGGGGGGATATGTGCATTTCTACCCAAGCCAGCAGGCAGGGGAGCCGCTTAATGAACTGGGAGATGGGATTGCGATTTTACGTAATTTATCGGCCAGCTCTGGCTTTGCCGTTAATAGCGATAAGTTGAATAGTGACATAAAAGCTCAGCTAGCCGAGGTTGCGGTGACTTATCATGAAAGGCAAGCGGCGCGTGATAATCAGCTTTTAGTGATTACTGGTCATACTGATGCGTCTGGCTCATGGGCTCATAATATTGATTTATCGCTAAGGCGAGCACTGTCAACCGCTCGTTACCTAGAGCAGCAAGGAGTGCTACATAATTCACTCGTTTTGATCGCGGGTGGTCCTGATTATCCTATCGCAAAAAATAACAGTCAAAGTAATAAGGCCCGCAATCGCCGTGTGGAGATCTTGATGACTGAAAATGAGCAGTTTGCTTCTCACTTATACCGTCATTATCGCTGCGCCGGGCAATCATGTAATGCTCGTTCTATGGAAGTATGGGCTTATTCCCGTGATAAGAAAGTGAGTAGTGATCTACGTGACTTTGAGTCTTTTAGTGAGCTTCGTTCTGATTTGGAGCTATTGGCAAAAGAACGTACGGGGCCACAAGTAAGAAGAACCTTTAGAAAGGCACCATTTTCGGTGTTTATATACCGAGAGTTCGATATAAAAAAATATATTAGTAAATAGAATTAGAAGATTTTACTACTTTAATATTTAATCATTTTGATACGTTAGGGCGAGAAATATACATGCAACAGGTGAAAACGGATATTGAAAAATTTATGGTGCAGCGACCGCTTGAAAGTGCGGTTATAGCCAAGGACCTTAGTCAGGATATTCAGCGTAAGGTTCGTGAGGAAGTGGAAGCTGCAGAGCAAACGAACTTGGTGGTTACCGACCATAATTCACACACCAATGGAATGCTATCTGTTATTCGCGATCCTCTTGAGCATTTGGGGCGTTGGTACTCTGATTTTTCTCAATTGCAAACTCGTTTACGTAAACATGCTGATGAGTCAGCATACATGAAGAAAGATACTGAGTATCAGCAAGTTTGTAACACGAAAGCCGATGCTTTAGCGGCGAAAAAAACCAGCTATGTTCAGGAAAGTGGCTATCAAGATGCGAAAGATGAGTTAGAAAAAACCAAAACGCGTTACGATAAAATGTTTAATTCTGCCGGTGGTAAGCCGCCGAGAAAAGTGAACCCGCTGATTTACTCGCTGGGTCTGCTTATTCCTAGTGTGCCAGAGTTTTGGATGAACTATGAAACGTTAGGTGAACTGCTGAATATTCCTCTGTTTGCTTTAGCGTTAGCGTTTGTGAGTGCCATTGTTACTGCGGCAGCGGCTCACTTTCATGGCAAGTTCTTAAAACAACGTTTAGAGCTGATGGGACCGGATGTTGAATCTCGTGAAAAGCGACAACACTATCGAATGCAGGCTTTTGCTTGGTTGGCGTTAATTTCGATTACGGTCGGTATCTTAATGGTTCGTTATCAAGCGATTGCTCGTGAATTAGCCGCGGTTGATATGGGTATGTGGGGCGATGCATCGGCATCTCAAGAGTCGGCAATGATGCTGTTATTCCCATTCATCATTTTCTCTATTGCACCTTGGTTTATCAGTATGTTCTGTGCCTATGTGTTAAATGATGCCAAACCATCTTACCAGGAAGCGCAAAAAGATTTCACCAGTGCTCGTGAGCGTTTTAACCGTTTGGATAAGGGTTTGAATAAAGAGTTAAACCAGGTTGAAGCGAAATTTTCTAAGCAGATCGCTGAGCTAGCGAATGCGCAAGAAGCTGAATTGATGGAATTGAAAAAGATTGAGCGTTTGCAAGAAGAGTTGGCCAATCATGCTGATGGTATTCTTGGTCAGGTGCATAAAGAGGTTAACCGCAACTTACGTACTTACCACAATAATCTAGTGATGCAGCTTCGTGCTAAGCAGCTTGAGGAAGTGAAAATTGGTGCGGAGATGAAGAGTTTAGATACTTACTACAAGCATGATATTGCGATTAGTAAAGACCAATTAATGAATATGGTTGCGTAATTCCATGAAAAATATGATGAATAAAATTAAATCTGCCGCGCTACTGACTGCGCTGTGTGCGCCACAAGCTTTTGCTTCTGGGATGATTAATACGGGTGGCTTTGATGCTGCTAAGTACTGTCTTAGTGAGGGGGCGCCTCGTCAAACTTATTTGGTGATTGATACGACGTCCATTCCAAACAATAGTGCCAGTTGGGCGCAAGATATTATGCAAACTCTACCGCCGTCATATTTGCCAAGTGAAGAGATTGGTATCTATTATCTTTCTCCAAATGGCGATATGTCTCATGCCTTTACGACTTGTTTTCCTAATGTGAATGCATTAGAAAGCGGCGGTTTATTGCGAGCGGCTCCTGAACGCGTTATCCGTGATGATATGCCAAAGTTGACGCGTTTAATGCAACGTGGATTAGGTGAAGCGATGCAGGCGAGTCCTCATACAGCACAACCGGATTATGACCGTGCTGTGCCTGAAAAGGATTTAGCGCGTAGTTTGTTTCAAGTGACTAATGATATCCGTTTGAACTCAACGCCAATTCGTTTGGTAGTTTATTCTGATGGCATTCAAAATAGCTCAGATGTTTCATTAACGGACTTAAGTGATAGCGATGCAGCAAAAGAAGCGGGTATTGTTCTAGCGGGCAAGCACAATGCTAACTTTAATAATGCGACGGTGTATTTCCACGGGATTGATTCAACGGGTGTGCGTAATGCTCACTTAGCTGCGTTTTGGGAAAGTTACTTGCAAGCTAGTGCTGGTCACTTGAAGAGTTTTTCTTCTAACTTACCAGGTATGAATCGCACGCAATATAATATGCCGGCTATTTCTGACAGTTACTCTGGTGTGATTAAGTCTCAAGGCGTTGAAACGCTGTTTAAATTGCGTATTGAGCGCCCGGAAGGTTTGTCTCGTGGTGAAATTAATCAAGCGTTTGCGAGTATTAATGGCTACGGCATGATGCTAAATGGCAGCTTTGAAACGAAAGGTAATAAGGTTGAGTACAAACTGGAGATTGTTCAGCATCACTCAGGGCTTGATTTTGAATCGGGTGATAGCATTGTTTTGACAGAGAGTGGACAAAAGGCGTCTGGTTTTATTGGTGATTTGAACCCATCGACGATGCAAGCGGATACCAACAATAAGTTCCAGTTCGATCTTGTGTTGGAAAAAGATAATTTCTTAATGTTCTAAATCTTGCAAGAGCTTTTCGTTTCGAAAGCGCTTTAAGGTATTACTAATAGCCTAATTCATACCTCAACGATCGATGTTTAAGTGTATCGGTTAGGCTTTCTTTTGGTTCATCGCGGCTTTCCGGGGAAAGCCGCTTTTATCTTCAAGAAGAAGTAGTCGGTATCTCGATACCCATACCCATACCCCATTCGCTTGATTAGCTTTATCTTGTTGTTTATCCCTTCTAGGGTGCAGGTGTTTAGCGGATAACTTGCCGATGCGATAATGCCGTGAAGATAAGGACTCAGTTTTCGTGCGAACTCTTTCAATGGCTTAATTCCACTCTCTTGTACTTGTGACCACCACGCCGCGTTGAAGATATATACCATTCAGACTGAACCCTTCAAAAGGGCTTTTCGGCACTAAAAGTTATTCGTATTTTCCTAACCAAACAGATTTCTCTAAGAAGATTCTGCCCCATTCGGTGTTACGTTTGATTTGATTCCCACTTGACTACCTAGTCGTTCAGCATACTTTTTCGGCTCTTCTCCGCTTAGAT
>NZ_JBFROW010000115.1:0-1172 GCF_041471665.1 Vibrio sp. 10N.261.51.F11
CAGGGCGGGATCGCACTTTGTTAACAAATATGATCTAATAGTGCTAAATCCACAATCAAACAGCCATTTTGAACTTAATCGAACACTTATCAGTCGTCCAAGACACTCGGTCAGACATTAATCAGAAGCATGATCTTATCGATGTCATGTTCCTTGTAATTAGCGCCATCGCATCTGGATGTGAAGGATGGCAAGATATTGAATTGTTTGGGAAAGACAAACTAGATTGGCTGAGAAAATACAGAACATTTGAACATGGTATTCCACGTCGGCATACAATAGCCCGTATTTTACGTTCAGTTGTCGCAGAATCTTTGCTAGAGGCATTAGCCCTGTGGATTAACGAGCAACGCACTAGTCAACACAAGCCGATAATCGCATTCGATGGAAAAGTGCTGCGTGGCTCATACCGAAATGACAAAAAAACAGCGTTACAATTGGTTACCGCCTACGACACTGAACGTGGCCTCGTTTTGAGTCAAAAGCCGACTGAGAGCAAAAATGGCGAGATCAACGTTGTACGCCAAATGCTTGATGTTATTAACGTAAAAGGCAGTGTCATCACCATTGATGCCCTGCATTGTCAGCGCGATACGCTCGAGAAAATTGCAGAGAAAAAGGCTCAGGTTGTTGTTCAAGTGAAGAACAACCAGCCCAAATTGAGAGTGGCTATTGTGGAGCAATTTCAAGCTGTCTTTGAAGCAGGTAAAGAGAAAATAGTTACCGAAATCAAAGAGAAGCACCATGGCCGCAGTGAAGAAAGATATGTATTTCAGTTAAAGGCTAAGTTACCTAAAGAGCTTGCGGAGAAATGGCCGACAGTACGAAGCATCATTGCGGTGGAGCGGCATCGAGTGATCAACGGAAAAGGAAGTGTAGACACCTCATATTACATAAGCTCTATGTCGCCGAATCACAAAATGCTAGGCCACTACATTCGTCAGCATTGGCGTATTGAAAACAGCCAGCATTACGTATTAGATGTTGTTTTTAAAGAGGATTACTCACGGATCACGCTAGATGGTGCTGTAGAAAATATAGCGTTGTTTAGACGCTTTGTGATGAACATGCTGAAGCAATGCGAATGTGGTGCACCAAGCCAAAAAGTGAAGTTGAAGAAGGCTGCTTGGAACGATGATTATCGGGCACGAGTCTTCTTTGGGTTATAAATT
>NZ_JBFROW010000116.1:0-6061 GCF_041471665.1 Vibrio sp. 10N.261.51.F11
AATTACGCAACAAAGCCCTTGTTAGAAGCAATAAAACAAATTGAAACCAGTGAGCAAGTAAAAGTAAATCTTGTTGTATTTGAAACTCTTTCTCGCTGCTTTACTGGAAGTGAAAACTGTGCAGACTCCATGAATACATTTATTCGTAGCTGTGACGAAATTCGTCAAAAAGCGAACACCAGTGTTATCTGCATTCACCACAGTGGTAAAGACGAATCTAAAGGCTCTCGTGGTAGTAGCGTGTTACTCGGTGCATGTGATTTCGAATTTCAAGTTAAACGCGCTGGAAAAAGTAAACTAACTACATTTATTAATAAAAAACAGAAAGATGCCGAGGAAGCTCCTGAGCTAGAGTTTGAATTTAACACTGTTGATTTAGGTCTGCTTTGCGAAGATAACGAAGCAGTAACATCACTGGCTAGGCATACTAATGCAGTAGTTAAAAGCAGCGCTAATCGCGCCCTGCATCCTGTAATCAAAGCACTTCGTGATTCTTTTAATGGACATTGTTCACGCAACGAGTTACGTGAAGCTTGCTATCCGTATAGCGAAACTGAACCCCAAAACACTACTAACAAAAGATTCAAGCGCACGCTTGATGGTCTACTCGAAGATAACCTAATCACCATTGAGCAAAAAAATGTTCGAGCCAGTGGCAATGACACGATCACTTTAAAGTTTACAACTTAATCGTTAGTGACAAGTGACGCACTTATATAAGTGCGTCACTTGTCACTAACTATAAACACAATTTAGACACCCGAAACAATTAAGGAAATAAAATGTACGACAGTCATGAAGATGAATACCGATGCTCTCGATGTGGCACAGCAAGCTGTGATGGCCTGACTAACTGTAGTTGCGGTGAAGATATTCCTTGCAATGAAGCAAAATGTTCTAACTGTACATGGCAAGACAAGGTTGAACAGTGGAGTCAAGATCTACCTTAATCCCCTAAATAAAGAGCCATTAGAATTTCAAAAAGGTATTTATATGAAAAATAAAATTACAGTCATCACGGGCAACCATTTAGATTTTGATGAAAGAGCCAAACGGATTGTTCAGATCTACAATGAAGAAACCAAAGGTTTCGATGAGTCATTTTTCCCAACTGAACGAGATAACCTGCATTTGGTTTATCTTGAGGGTATTGACGGTGGCGTTATAGTCGATAAGTGGGGTTATATTATCAACAATAGGTATATTAGCTTCAACATAGTTTTATTTGCTGCATTCAGTAAACAAAATATAAATAAGGGATATCTAAGACGTTGCATTGAAGGCTGTGGTTTAGAAATTCAAACAGTTCAAGTTAGTCCTTATGATCCAATTAAAACTTGGTACTCTCTTGGTTTTAGAAAAGCAGGTACTATTGGTATGGATATACTATTAAGAAAGCAAGAAATAGAAGGCATTCATTGGGGACAATGTAATTTACAAGAAGACTAATATGACAATTAAAATATTAAAAGACGAACCAACAACCCGAACTCTCCTTGCTCAGCAATTTAACAATCAAGCCTTCATACCAGTCACTGATGTTGCTCAATCACTGCTAGGCTTAGAACCTAATACAGCTAAACGGAAAGCAAGCCGATGTTTATTACCATTCCCAACAATACGTTTAAATAACTCTCAAAAGTAGCCATGGTTAGTAAGCTTTGATGAGTTGGTTAAATATATCGAACGAAAAAATCGTGCGCATACAAAACACTGGCGACGAGCACAAGCTTAAAGTAGTACCCCTTTTGGCTTTAGTGTGAAAAATGATGCTTGTTTCATTTAAGAATTAGGTTAAGAAAAGCCCTAAAAAGCTCTTCTTAACCTTCATATTTTGGCAAACGGATTAACTAAAACTGGTCAATTCCACAGCCTTATCCCAATCTTTCTGTGTAAGAGTAACAAGAGCACTCCCTTTCATCTCAACATTATCCTCAATGAGGCGCAATGGACGTGACTTTTGCATAGCTTCAAGTAACTGACGAACAGCCCCTGCATTACCAAAACCTACACCATAGTTTTTCCTCCAAGCGGAGAGCAATGTCGGCAGAGCCTGTAACAACTGAGCTTCAATAATGTCACCAGTTTTGGTTGCCATTGAGATCAAAATATCTAATAGCTCTTGATCTGAGAAATCCTCGAATTGAATAAAGCGGGAGAATCGGCGTTTCAAGCCATCATTAGATTGCAAAAAGCTATCCATCTGTTGTTGGTATCCAGCAGTGATCACCACAAATTCACCCCGACGATCCTCCATCAACTTTAGCAGCTCATCAATGGCCTCTTGACCAAAGTCATTCTTACCGCCATTGCTTAATGTGTAAGCTTCATCTATGAATAACACGCCCCCCATAGCTTGATCTACCACTTCTCGGACCTTCGGAGCGGTTTGGCCTATATATTTTGCAACCAGATCGCTTCTAGTTACTTCAATAACCTTGTTGTTTCGGATCACCCCTTTATCTGCCAGCATCTGGGCAATCAAGCGAGCAACTACGGTTTTACCTGTTCCTGGGTTACCAGTAAAGACCATGTGATAAGCACCTTGGTCAATTTCCTCTAACCCTTCAGCTTTGCGTTGTTGGTTATAAGTCAGCATCGCGTTAAGACGACGAACTTCCTCTTTTACGCTGTGAAGACCGATCATGTTATCAAGCTGCTCTGTCCGTTTCTGTTTATCTTTTTCATATTCATCCATAGCTTGCTCTGTCTCTGCAAGCTCTTCAAAAAACTGCTGCTTTATTTCATTAGATAGACGTTGCGCATCCTTGGTTCCAATATATTGACTTCCAATAAAGTCGATTCGCTCTGCTCGGAAGCCAAATCTGAGCGCAGCCTTTGTACAATGAACAACATAGCTTTCCGCTAGACCAAGGACATCAGAACTCGGTAGCGAGATCGCAATCATGTCTGTCTTCGGGTTTAATTGTAAAAAATCCCACAAAAACTGTTCAGCGATTTCATCATCACAACACTTTGTACTATCAAGGCGAATTTTACCCGAAAGCACTTTGCGTCGATTACCAGAGAAAGTCTCAAGTTTATTACGGCGTATATCTTCCCAGTCAATAGTAATATTGCCTTGAGAGGTTTCAATACTCTGTGCCTCTTTAAGAGTTGAAGCCTTAGTCCCATATTTAGCAACATAAATAAAGAAAAGTGAGGTGAGAACTGGCTTAAGTAGACAGTAGTAACTGACTAAAAAGATAGCTAAGACATCATTCGCTGTGCTAATCACATGATGCTTAGTATAAGAGGTATAGAGAGCTGCATCCCAGTCACCGTAATAGGAGACAATATTATTATGAATTGTAAATAAGTAGAAAGCAGCCAGTAAACAAAACGTACCAGTGTATAAAATTGAACCGTAGTCGAACGAATATGTGTTTGAGGATAAAGTAGTCTTAACCGTCGACGAACTGTATTTCAGTATTAAACCAATAGCACAGGTGAGCGCGACTAAAGCCAAAACCTCAATAGGATAAAAGCTAAGTGGGTTTGAAAAAATAGCGAGATATAAACCGTAATGAGACCCACAAAACCCCATCATAATCAAACCAAATAAAAGGCTTCCGCGACCATTAGTGAAAGTAAAACTCAACCAGTCACTCACAGCCCCGAGGATAGGAATACATGACAGTCTTTTTTCTGCCTCTATGGGAAAGCTTTGCATAAATTTTTAACCTTGAAAAAGTAAACATAGATTCAGTGTCAGGGCAACTGCATAAGTGATTTGCAAAATCACTTTTTTGTTAATACGTCAAGTAGTAACTCGTGTTAATCCCTGTTTTTTAGAATATGTGAATATTACAAACGCATTCATTGGTTAACAAACGTGACACTTAACATTAGTTCAACTTATGCGATCGCCTTGGGTCAGTGTGAATTTTTAGACGGAAATAAATATAATGCGTACACATGTATAAATCCACGATGCATACATATGATACTGTTTCAAAATGTTAACCAGCGTAAGCCATTATGGGGAATATCCAAACCTAACCTCATAATAATTTATTTTTAATTCGCTGGATTTGCTCATCTTGTTTCTCGGACAACAAATACGCCTCCAACGAATCAATGGTTTTAGTTAGACGATTTTTTTGTCGATTCCGTTGTCTACTATTTTGTTCTTCTATTGCTTCCAGCCATTTATCAAACTGACCTTGCATTTTCTTAATCAATTGCTCAGTTTTTAGTGCTTGATTCGCTTTATCATATTGATATTGCCATGTTGACAACCTGCGACCTTTTTTTACCTCAACTGGCTCATAACTTTTGTGGTCTAGCCCCACATGTTTCAACACTGAGTAGTTAAAGGCTTGTTTTAGGAGTTTTGTTGCTCCCTTTTTTTGAAGTTCTTTTAAAACACGGTTACCTACGGCCTTACCAATAATTAGGTGCACATGGTCACCACTGCCTTTTTGGCCTTCTTGATTTTGTTGGTGTAATACAGCGCGAATCTGCTCGCGATACTGAACGAACTCTGTTTTTGTCAACTTGCAGTATTTAGCCAGCTTAATGCAGCAATCGCTGGTAATGGAGTGCCACTGCTCAACAGAAGGTCGATAGCCTTTAGGTAAAGTCAGGCAGTATTCCATTGCATAGCTAGAAAGTGGGCGTCCACCTTTACGCTTAAGTTGTTGCTCAAGCCTAAATTGCTCCCCTGCTAGTGCAATACGATGGGACGTTTCAGCACTGCCGATTAGCGATATAAGCGCATCACTATACTTGTGGTTAGCATGGCTTTCGCTCAATAGGTAACGCTCACGCATTATCACTCCATCGCCTTGCAGCCTAACCGGTTGACTTATTAATGTGAAATTTTTAATCATGGGATTGTTTTTTTAAAACAATAGAATTTTCTTCCAGCTCTTGTAAACAACCGCTCACAAATATCAAAGATTTTTTGCGGTTCCAGATAGGACAATCCGCTTCGCTTTCGATTTTCCACTGGCAAGAAGGGATCCCCTTCTTAACTACCCTTTAGAGATTTTTTCTCTCTATTTTCTTAGAAAAATTATGAGTATTACCCAAAATATCACACCGTCTCATACACCATTACTTAATACTTCTTGCTCATTTACTACAGCAAATTAATTTACTATCTTTAATTAAAAACCATGCCAAATCAGTCCCCAATTGCATTAGCTGTCAAGCTTGAACAATGCATAAATACAACAGTAGAAATGCTAGTCATTAATTTATGTATCAAAGCTGAATTTTTGACTAAACAAGACATTAAAGAAAAGTCACCAAAATATCTATGGGTTGTTCAACTCACTGAATACTGCAAGGATACGATGGCGTTAGAAGATCTGAGTGAGGGTGAATCTGAGGTTCCTACGACAACTTTTAACTGCGATCAAACCCTGTCAGAGAAACAAAACAAAGCAGAAGCCGTCATCAAAGTCCTTGCCAAAGAAGTTATGCGAGCAATCCCTTCATACCAAGGTTAACGACTATCCTATCTAAGTTCAGGGTATAATAAAATAAGCCACGAATTAACGTGGCTTATTTACATATTAACGGAAGTCCGCACTGATATAATCGACACCAATACGTGCTTCGTGTTGCAATTGTAAGTTCTGATAACGAGATGCGTAAACGGCTCTTAACTTAGCTATTGGATAAACCTTTTTGTTTACTACAACCAAATTTCCATCTTGATCAATATCATTGAATTGAACAAATTTTCCATCAGTTACATCAAGAGGCTCATTATTATGTTTAGGCACAACTACCTGTTCAATTGTCGGTGCCTTACCATCTTCATAAACACTTAATGCTATTCTTTTCCCATCGTTAGTTACAAAAATGGTATCAGAGTCATGCGCATTTGATAGACTCTTTTTGAGGTTTTTTTCTATCAGTTTTAAAAAGCGCATTGGACGGTGAGGTTTCATTCGCTGAGCTACTTTCCCCGTATTTTGGTTCGGCACAGTATTACAACTTGGTGTTATACATAAATAATATTCATCAGGCACATTAGTTTTCAGTAATAAGCCTGTAGATATATGGTCAATACTCTCCCCCGATATCAGGGCGGGATCGCACTTTG
>NZ_JBFROW010000117.1:0-965 GCF_041471665.1 Vibrio sp. 10N.261.51.F11
ACTCCAGCACGTCACTACGCACACGTAGACTGTCCAGGACACGCGGATTATGTTAAAAACATGATCACTGGTGCTGCACAAATGGACGGCGGTATCCTAGTTGTTGCTGCGACTGACGGCCCTATGCCTCAAACTCGTGAGCACATCCTACTTGGTCGTCAAGTTGGTATCCCTTACATCATCGTATTCATGAACAAATGTGACATGGTAGATGACGAAGAGCTACTTGAGCTAGTTGAGATGGAAGTTCGTGAACTTCTTTCTGAATACGACTTCCCAGGTGATGACCTACCAGTTATCCAAGGTTCTGCACTTGGCGCACTAAACGGCGAGAAGCAGTGGGAAGACAAGATCGTTGAGCTTGCAGAAGCACTAGATTCTTACATTCCTGAGCCAGAGCGTGCAGTTGACCAACCGTTCCTACTACCAATTGAAGATGTATTCTCAATTCAAGGTCGTGGTACTGTTGTAACTGGTCGTATCGAGCGCGGTATCCTACGTGTAGGTGACGAAGTAGAAATCGTTGGTATCAAAGAGACTACTCTTACTACTTGTACTGGTGTTGAAATGTTCCGTAAACTGCTTGACGAAGGTCGTGCAGGTGAGAACGTTGGTGCACTTCTACGTGGTACTAAGCGTGATGACGTTGAACGTGGTCAAGTACTTTCTGCGAAAGGTTCTATCAACCCACACACTAAGTTTGAGTCTGAAGTATACGTACTTTCTAAAGACGAAGGCGGCCGTCACACTCCTTTCTTCAAAGGTTACCGTCCACAGTTCTACTTCCGTACAACTGACGTAACAGGCGACATCACTCTACCAGAAGGCGTAGAAATGGTAATGCCAGGTGACAACGTTCAAATGACTGTTGAGCTAATCGCTCCAATCGCAATGGACGAAGGTCTACGTTTCGCAATCCGCGAAGGTGGCCGTACAGTTGGTGCTGGTGTTGTAGCTAAAATCTT
>NZ_JBFROW010000118.1:0-859 GCF_041471665.1 Vibrio sp. 10N.261.51.F11
ACGACAAACGTACTCGCAACAGTCATATCAGTGATGGTTGGCACATCATCCGTCACCGTGATCTTCAGATCGATCGCATTCGATTTATCTTGGTCGAAATCTTCAGCTACAACAGAGAAGTTAAGGTTAATCGCGTTTTCACCCGCGCCATCAAGGTGCTTAAATGGTTTAAACAATTCGAATTGATAGCTGTTATCCGAGGTATCGAAAATAATTTCGAACACCGCTTCATTACTCGCTGCTGTTTGAGCAACGTAAGTAAATGTTGTGCCGCTTTGCGACACAGCTTGCCACTCTAGACTTTCTCCATCTGAGGTTAAGCCAGTCAGAACCAAATCTTCATCAACCAGTTCATACTTCACAACACCATCGGCGCCTTCATCAACCGTGAATAACCCATTAATAATGGTATCTTCAGATTGATCTGAACCAATACCAGTAAGATCGTCTTCATCGACAACCATGTCACCAGTCGGCGCCGTCATTACTGGCGCATCATCGAGCACCTCGATTGGCAATACATATTGGTTAGAATCATCGCCATCACCATCGACGGCAACGACATCGAATGGAATCGTTAAGGTATTGGAATTCGGACTTGTAGGATGATTTAGAGGACCTAACAATGTAAAGGTATAAGAGCCATCATTCGCTAGCGCGAGCGTGAAGACAGGAGTCCCGCTTGTCGTCGTACCTTGATAGGTCGTTGTGTTAGTCGCCCCTGTGATTTCTGTAATAGAAATCGCTTCAGTTCCAGAGGTCAATGTCGCTTCAAGAGCTGAGATATTACGCAGTTCGTAAACCTCTACTTGGTCTGCACCTTCAGTGGTAACAAACGAGCCTGTCGCCTGAGCGACAA
>NZ_JBFROW010000119.1:0-1040 GCF_041471665.1 Vibrio sp. 10N.261.51.F11
TGAACTGACCCCCAATAGTTGGACACCAATTATTGGGGGTCTTTTTATGTCCAAATATAGCCGTGAGCTAAAATGTATCATTGCTAAGCAATACTTAGATGGCACGTCATCTCTCTATTTAGCAAAACAATATTCAATTTCTTCAAGGCAGATACGGTATTGGGCTCAAGTCTTTGCCATCCATGGTACTGATTCATTTTTACCAACTAAGCATGCCGCGACTGCTCAAACAAAACGAAAAGCATTGAATTTAATGTGGACGAATGAATGGTCTCTCACGCACACTAGCGCTGTATTAAACCTCTCATCCCCTGGGATACTCTCTGTCTGGCTCAAAAGATTTAATGAGCTCGGTATCAAGGGGCTCAAAATGCGCCAGAAAGGAAGACCCTCAATGAAACAGCAACCTCAATGTACCACTAAGCCTGATAATGAAATGACACTTGAGGAGCTAAAAGAGGAGTTGGTCTACTTACGAACCGAGAATGCCGTTCTAAAAAAGTTGGAAGAGTTGGAGCAGGAAAAAAACCGTCGAACAAAGAAAAAGCGGTCATAGCTCTAACTCTTAAAGGCAAGTACCCGCTGAAGCACTTACTGCAGACTCTACAGCTGGCAAAAAGTGTCTTTTATTATCAAGCTCAAACAAACAAGCGCCCAAATAGCTACGAACGTGAGCTGCGGTTGATAAAGTCAATTTATCATGAACATAAGGGTCGATACGGCTACCGCCGTATTCACTTGGAACTAAAAAATCAGGGGTTCGTGCTTAATCACAAAACGGTTCAAAGGCTTATGGCTCAGCTCAACCTTAAATCGACGGTCAGGATTAAAAAGTATCGTTCATACCGAGGAGAGTCTGGAACAGCTGCTCCTAACCTGCTTGAAAGAGATTTTAGTGCGACTCAACCCGATGAAAAGTGGGTAACTGATGTCACGGAGTTCAAAGTCAAAGAGCAGAAAGTATACTTGTCTCCCGTGGTCGACTTGTTTACTCAGGAGGTAGTGGCTTATAGAGTGGCCAAAAATGCCTGCTTGCCGCT
>NZ_JBFROW010000120.1:0-1674 GCF_041471665.1 Vibrio sp. 10N.261.51.F11
CCACCACCAGGGCACGCAATTCTTTATTGCGATGCCGATTACTGAAAAGTAAAACACCATCTTAATGTCGAAATGAATCAACACTACAAAATTTGGAGCGATACATCGGGTTCGAACCGATGACCTCAACCTTGGCAAGGTTGCGCTCTACCAACTGAGCTAGTATCGCATTTTCATTCTTATTATCTCTTAACTTATCAAACTAAGAGAAAGAATGGAGGCGCCTCCCGGAGTCGAACCGAGGTCCACGGATTTGCAATCCGCTGCATAGCCACTCTGCCAAGGCGCCTTTAATAGTGATTTAAGAGAACAACTCTTTGTTCATCACTCTACTCAAAAAGTAGAAGCAAGATAGATGGTGCCCCGGGCCGGACTTGAACCGGCACAGCGCGAACGCCGAGGGATTTTAAATCCCTTGTGTCTACCAATTCCACCACCAGGGCAACGCAATCTTGCGATGCTGATTACTGAAAAGTATAACACCATCTCTCAGCGACCTAAGCCGTGAGAACGAGGTGTACTTTAACGGATGGAAAAAATTCGTCAACAATAAATTTTATCTTTTAATTCAAATGATTAATTATCACTCTCCAAAGAATAAATTTAGTGCAGCTTGTACGGTTCTTATACGCTGTTCTCTAATCTAACACTGCAATTTACTATCTAGGGTTAACTTTAGCGACAGCGGCAAATTTTGGTTTTTCTGTAACGAATCAAGTAAATGGTGTTTTCATGTGCTTTTCACATTCAACGACTAGAGTTTTAAGTAACTCTTATTAAGAAGTAAACATGTGAAACCACTAAAACGATATCAATATGAGCGCTATGCCGTTCTTTGTAACCTCGCCTACCCTAGAGTATTTAAGCAAACTAGCTATGGTTTTGACCCAAATGGACAACGCATCATAAAGAACCAGTTTGGCAAAACCATGATTCGAGTGCTGTGGAGCAGCGACAAAGATGAAGTGGTTGTGGTTATCAAAGGATCGCACAGCATCTCAGATTGGTTACTGACCTTTGCTCTATGGACAAGAAGCTGTAAGAGAATTGGGCTCAATTATCGTGTGCATGCTGGCTTCTATCATCTAATGTTTCAGGAAAGCCAGCCAAGTCGTAATGAAGATAAGCTTGGCTTAACCGTTATTGAACGCTTGGAAGCTACGCTCACACCTCTAATAGAGCAAGGCAAGAGAGTGTCTATTACTGGTCACTCTTCCGGTGGCGCTATCGGTTGTGTCTTCGCTGATTACTTTGATCAAAAGTACCCTGGCCGTATTAAGCGAATAGTGACTTTTGGCCAGCCCGCCATTGGTGACTGGAGCTTTCGAAAGCACTATCGTTTGGGTAAGAAGACCTACCGAATCTGCTGTGATATCGACATCGTAACCTTCATGCCTCCCGTTCCTTTGCTCTATTGGCATGTAGGTAAAGTGCTTTGGCTTTATAACGGACGAATCTATGAGAACACTCCTACATTAATCCGCCTTGGTCGCTCTATCTTTAGTTGGCTGATAAGACCTTTCTCTTACCACTTAATGAGCAAGTATATCCGTAACAAAGATTTCTTTGATAAGCATTGAAATGGGTACGTAGGAAGCTTTTAGCGGGGTCAAAAACGAAAAAACCAGTCACTAGGACTGGTTTTTTCTGAATGATGGAGGCGCCTCCCGGAGT
>NZ_JBFROW010000121.1:0-455 GCF_041471665.1 Vibrio sp. 10N.261.51.F11
CAGTTAAGCGCTATCTGTTGCCCAAGGCAGTATGAGCAGCGAATAACTAATGCGATACTAGCTCAGTTGGTAGAGCGCAACCTTGCCAAGGTTGAGGTCATCGGTTCGAACCCGATGTATCGCTCCACTTTCTTTTCGAAGAGAGAGGGAAGAATCATCAACTTAATTGATGCATCCGGACGCGGGATGGAGCAGTTTGGTAGCTCGTCGGGCTCATAACCCGAAGGTCGTCGGTTCAAATCCGGCTCCCGCAACCACATTACAGTTAAGCGCTATCTGTTGCCCAAGGCAGTAAGAGCTGCCCAAGGCAGTAAGAGCAGCGATTAACTAATGCGATACTAGCTCAGTTGGTAGAGCGCAACCTTGCCAAGGTTGAGGTCATCGGTTCGAACCCGATGTATCGCTCCAAATTCTCTCTCACGCTTTATGCTGAAGATGAAAATGGTTTAGTCTCA
>NZ_JBFROW010000122.1:0-850 GCF_041471665.1 Vibrio sp. 10N.261.51.F11
TTCGTGTTGTTGAATTGATGAAGGATGGCTCAACCAAAGCATTTCCAACCCAAGACTGGGCAGATGGTCCAGATAAAGGTGAGGTTGGTTTGGCTTCAGTAATCGGTATTGATAGTACCGATGATGGTGTTGTGTGGGTGTTAGATATGGGCAGTGAAACTTCGCCTTCGCAAATTGTTGCATGGGATACCGTCAACGATAAGCTATTTAAACGCATTGAAATTGGAAAAGACGTACAGGTCGGTAACTCTTTTTTACAGGATTTTGCATTAGATACACTGCGTAACCAGATGTACATTGCCGATACGAGTTTAGGTAATCTGTATGGCGAAGCTGCGCCTGCCTTTGTTGTTGTAGATTTAAATACAGGTAAATCTCGCCGCGTTTTGCAATCAAATAAAGCACTGCTTTCACCTGAGCATGAGGTTGTGATTGATAGTTCTCGTATGGCGACAAAGCGTGAAGATGGTAGCGTTGATGCGCTTTATCTTGGTGTGAATCCAATCACTATTGATGCAAATAATGAATGGCTATATTTTGGTACAGTCAATGGTAGTGCTATCTACCGTATTCCTGCCGCTGCTCTTGCTAACACAGCGCTTAGTGAAGATGCATTGGCCGAGCAGATTGAATTTTTCAGTGAAAAACGTCCAAGTGATGGCATGATTATCGCAGATAACGGTGATATCTATGTCGGTGATATTGAGAAAAATGCTGTTGGTGTGGTGAATAAAGACGGCTACAAAATCTTTGCACAAGATGACAAGTTATTGTCATGGGCAGATGGTTTCTCTATCCAGGGTGATTACTTGTACGTCACTCAAAACTCTCTTCACTTCCACCCTGCTTT
>NZ_JBFROW010000123.1:0-1902 GCF_041471665.1 Vibrio sp. 10N.261.51.F11
GTGTCCATATCATTAACAACACCGTGTTGCCCCAAAAAATCATGAAAGTGGCTAAACATGGTAAAATTAATTTTATATATTTCATATAAGATATCACCATAGGTTTTATATTATTTAAAGATTTACGGTGATCTTTTTAAATATATTTTTCATAGCAATAGGTAGTGACCAAAAATAATTTAGATAATTTTGGTCACCATATGTTATTTAAATTTTGATAAAACAGCTTGAACTATGTCATTTGATAATCGATTGTTCTATTTTGTGTTTTAAATTAATAGATTGAAATTAGTCGAGAGGGGTAATTGTCTCTTTACCATCAAAGTCAAAATAACCTGATTCAGAAATTGCCTCTTCAATGCCAAAGTCTTTATTTGCTACTGTGATAGATACATCGCAAAAGTATGATGTATTTCTAACATTAGGGTGTTTTTTCTTTGAGCAGTTGATTTTATCGATGGTCGTTTCTACAAGCCCCATAGTAGCTCCAGTTGCTTCAATGATGCCTTGTTCAACAAGAGACTCAACTTTTTTCGAGTCGTTGCCACAGCCAGTTATAAGAATAGTAGCAAGGCTAATGGTGAAGATTCTAATCGTCATGATGGTAACTTTAATATTAGTTAAAGCTCTTTATTTAAGTCGTCAGTTTGGCTTTGACTAGCCACTAAATCAAACTATTGAGTGTATATATTGTGCGATTGCTCTTGCAAAGACTAGGCTTGGCTTTCCGCTGTATCCAATACTTTGTTGTTAAACTCTTTTGTGCCTTTGTAACCCATAAATAGTGCTACAGCCCAAATGATGAAACTAATTGGAGATGCAATCACGGTAATTGCACATACAATAGCAATGATTAGATTAATAATACCCCACATGACGCTTCCTGCGTACATTTGACCAGCACCTGGAATAAAGAAGCCAAGTGCTAAGGCAACAATTGGGTTCTTCATGTTGTTCTTAAGTCTAGCTTCTTTAATTGAGTCGTTCATTTTAATCCCCTAATTAGTGTTTGTGTTCTAAAAGGTTAATCCACGTAGAACAATTAAGTCAAATGCATTAATTGTTTCACTTTTATTTTATTTTTGTTAATTGTCATGGAAGTGTAATAAATTATATTTGTAATAAAAAGTTCTGTCAGGTTTTTTACGTACAACCATTCCAATGTCAATAATTTATTTTGGGTGATTTCTATTTCGTGATTAAAGGTTAATAACCATCTCAATTGCTCGATAATTGATCGCCAAGCAGATGCGTACTGTTTCTATAAACTCAGTTTCTATGGGCTAGTTGAGTTTTAAAAGTGCTTTTTCGAACACTTATGTCTGATTGACTTTTGAGCGCGTCATTGTAGCCATGCGCAAATTGAGTTTGCACTAGAAACCATTTGTAACATAATTTATTGGTGCCGATGAGCGTTCCATTTTTGTGATGTTTGTTCAGGTTTTTATCGATGGGTTTATTTTGATTGAGTGAGCTTATGGTTGTAGATAAGGAACTTTAACTAGAAAGTTTGATGGCGGTCACTTTTTTTACTAACCAGATGGTAAGTTTTTTTGTGAGAGAGTGTCTAATTGATTCTTTTTGTTGCAATTTGAGGTTTGTAATCTTCGAACTTAACCAGTTTTTCGGCGTGATAATGAGGTGAATTTCAATATAATCATATATTAACGACAAGATTTGCCCCTTGAACGTTGTAATATCTCAAGCTTAATTGACCACTGAATAGCCCTTTATATCGCGGCATTGCGATTTCAGGTAGTGATAACCAAGCTTGGCTTTCCACTCCGTTATAATCCCATTTTTCAGAGCTGTTACTCTTTCATTTCTGGGATGTCCGTCTTTCCAAAGTGCTGAATTTTTGTGTCGTAAGTCTCCCCCCTCTGCAGGGCGGGATCGCACTTT
>NZ_JBFROW010000124.1:0-347 GCF_041471665.1 Vibrio sp. 10N.261.51.F11
TTGTTTATCCCTTCTAGGGTGCAGGTGTTTAGCGGATAACTTGCCGATGCGATAATACCGTGAAGATAAGGACTCAGTTTTCGTGCGAACTCTTTCAATGGCTTAATTCCACTCTCTTGTACTTGTGCCCACCAAGCCTCCCAGAGCCCTTTAGCATGTGCTTCTGATTCACAATACCAAAGCTCTTTGAGTTGTGCCCCGAGTATATAAGTGGTCATTAAGTCCTTATTGATATTCAATATTTCTGTAAGATAGCTGTCTTGCCGTGGATTTAAGTTGCCTCTATTTTTCAACAACACCCAGCGTGAGCGCTTGACCCATTGCCTCGCTTTTTTATCTTGCTTGAG
>NZ_JBFROW010000125.1:0-927 GCF_041471665.1 Vibrio sp. 10N.261.51.F11
TTTAATTACGCAACAAAGCCTTGATTATATGCCAATAAACAGTAACCATAGCCCATCTCACGCCATAGTCCTACGCGATCAACATCACCACCAAATATTTGAGTACCTTGGTGAGTGAAGTAAATACCCAATTTGTTTTGTTTTACCGCTTCATCAATATCTTTGGTAGTGCGGATCATCATATAGTCGTCTGGGCGTTCTTTCATTTTGCTTAGGTAGAACTGAGCGCCTTTCATAATGCCTTCAACCGAGGCATCTAACGAGTCTGCGGAAGGACATGCTGCTAGTACCTTGAATCCAGCGGCTTTGCACTTGTCCATTTCATCATGGAATTCTGGTGCTTCAGGTGAAGACCATTGAGAGGGCCAAAGACCGGAAAAAAGGCTGTCAATAGCCATAGAATCTCGAACAATTTTTTTTGCACGTTCAGATGCAGGATATTTGTGTGTTCGTTGAGGGATTTTTGAATAATCTTTTATTTCAAATTCTGGTAATTTTGGTGCACCTGACTTTGTCGCTTTATCATTACTTGGTTCGATTTCAGATTTGTTGTCCATATTTGAAATTTTCCTTAACAGTGTTAGCTTCTATAAAATATAAATATGTTGGAAGTTTGGAAGTTTGGAAGTTTGGAAGTTTGGAAGTAAAGATAGGTACGGATTTATATCAAACGGAGTGTTAAGCCCTTTGTACGCACCTTTTTATAAATAAACCACGCCCAATGACATGATAAAAACGTGATTTATGTCGAATATTTTTGGCAAATCTATCTAAATGTTACCTCAATTAGAAAATTCATTTAAAAGTATTATATGTGACACTTTAAGAAATTATCGAAGAGGTGAGATAAAAAAGCGATACCTGAGTATCGCTTTCTATAGTCTGATTTATCATTGATTAGGTGAATGGCTCTTCTCCGCTTAGATG
>NZ_JBFROW010000126.1:0-220 GCF_041471665.1 Vibrio sp. 10N.261.51.F11
GTCGGCACACTAAATTCTTTGCTTAAAGAGTTAAACTCTTCAATTAAAACCTCATATAAAATGAAGTCCTTTAAAAATGGCTCCCCTTGCAAGACTTGAACTTGCGACATACGGATTAACAGTCCGCCGTTCTACCAACTGAACTAAAGGGGAATTACTTGTCTCAACATCAGGTCTATAAAGACCATTATTTGTTAAGTACCAAATAATGGTGCCTCGA
>NZ_JBFROW010000127.1:0-232 GCF_041471665.1 Vibrio sp. 10N.261.51.F11
TGGAGGCGCCTCCCGGAGTCGAACCGAGGTCCACGGATTTGCAATCCGCTGCATAGCCACTCTGCCAAGGCGCCTTCAATAGTGTTTTAAGAGAACAACTCTTTTGATTAATACCAAGCGAGGTAATAATCAAATAGATGGTGCCCCGGGCCGGACTTGAACCGGCACAACGCGAACGTCGAGGGATTTTAAATCCCTTGTGTCTACCAATTCCACCACCAGGGCACGCAAT
>NZ_JBFROW010000128.1:0-428 GCF_041471665.1 Vibrio sp. 10N.261.51.F11
TCAATCACGTGTAACGTGCCGCCACTGCTGAGCTGATTAGTGGTATTGCCAAAGGAAGTGTGATCTTCGTAAACATGATTATTGAGGCTGGAGTAGGGCGTTACTTCAATTTTTGCTTGGTTATCTTCACCGGTCACCTTCACCATAATGGTGAGCTTTTGACCATCATTGGTTTCGATTTCGTAGGGGAGCTCCATCGACTCGCCAGCATGTAGGCTACCAATGAGATCGTCCGCATGACGATTGGTAACAGCTTCTAATCTGAATTGATAAGTGCCATTAGGCCAAACATCAAGGTGACCAGGCTCAAACCCTTGGCCTAAATACTTCCCGCTAAAAACAAACTGAGTGTTATCACCACTATCAGGGTCAATTAGCTGAAGCTGGCCTCTATAGAATTTAAATTCACTATCCAGCGCTTGTGTTTC
>NZ_JBFROW010000129.1:0-814 GCF_041471665.1 Vibrio sp. 10N.261.51.F11
ACCTTAATCCTTATTTGTTATGTGATTAACCAGCGTATTCTACTTGCCAAATATCTGTTTTAGCACCTGTACGCTCACAAACACCTGAAGTTGTTTTTTCGCCAAACAGGTAGCTTGCGACACCTAAAGATGCATCAATGTCTTGTTCTATAAGAGCTTCGATGTAAAAGGGCTTGAACTTCTTTGGGAGTTCTTTTTGGAATAGTTCTATTGTTTGTTGAACAAACTTGGTTGTTAACCCTTGATTTCTGAGGTGTTCTTTAGTGCCATAAAATAGACAGAAGCAAGGTTTACCATTGAGTGGTTCATTCATGTCGAAGTTGACTAGATGTTCCACCTTTTTGTTATTCAGTTTTGCATACGTATATCTTAAACCGCCAAAAGGATGATCTTTGATCATATAAATATTGTCGGTAAAAGGCACTCTTTGCATCACAAAGCCTTCGGCTAATTGTTCTTCTAAAATGCGAATACCAGTCATAGGATTTTGATGTTCATGCATTCTTAAAACTCCTTGTTAACTCTATAAATCACATAACACTTATTAGACAACACGTAGTAGTCTTTCATCCTTCTATAATGCAGTCTTTTGCATATTAACTCAACTGACAATCAATAACTTATACCACATGAAGGGAAGTTAGACTGCAAGATGTCTCCTAATGATGATAATGAACAATTATCAACTCCATCGAATAAGTTTTAGTAGGGTAAACGCACGCCCCCTAAATGTGTAGAGTATTAGCTCTGAACGATTTTGGGGCAGAAACAAGCTAGTAAAACAGCACCAACCCTTGTGATCACCAAACGATTC